>JAFBAM010000131.1 GCA_019247755.1 Sphingomonas sp. | reverse complement strand
GCGAGCCGATCGGCAGCCCGCGTTCGAGATAGGACTCGACGACAAGCCCGAAAATCTCGCGCATGCGGTCGGTAAGTTCGCCGATCGGTTGCGTCATGCGCCTCCATCTAGGATTGGCCGCCGCGCCGGTCTAGGGACGCCGCAAACCTGAATCAGGAGATCACTCGAATGCGCCCCTCCGGACGCGCCACCGACCAAATGCGTGAGTTGAAATTCGAGCCCGGCTTCACCCGCCATGCCGAAGGTTCCTGCCTCGTCAGCTTCGGTGACACCCGCGTGCTATGCACCGCCAGCGTCGAGGAGAAGGTTCCCCCTTTCCTCCGCGGCAAGGGCCAGGGCTGGGTCACCGCTGAATATGGCATGCTCCCCCGCGCGACCCACACCCGTGGCAACCGCGAAGCGGCCAAGGGCAAGCAGTCGGGCCGGACGCAGGAAATCCAGCGCCTGATCGGCCGCAGCCTCCGCGCGGTGGTCGACCTCAAAGGCTTGGGAGAACGGCAGGTGATCGTCGATTGCGACGTGATCCAGGCGGATGGCGGAACCCGCACCGCTTCCATCTCTGGCGGCTGGGTCGCGCTGCGCATCGCGGTCGACAAGCTTTTGGAAGCAAAGGCGATTCAGGTCGACCCGATCTGCACGCAGGTCGCGGCAGTCAGCTGCGGGATCCACAACGGCAACGCCGTCCTCGACCTCGACTATGACGAGGATTCGACCGCCGGCAGCGACGGCAATTTCGTGCTGACCGCCGACGGCGCGATCGTGGAGGCGCAGCTGACGGCGGAGGGCGAGACGTTCGACGAGGAAGGCCTGCTTCGTCTTCTTCGCCTCGCCCGAATCGGCTGCGGCGAAATCTTCCAGGCGCAACTCAAGGCAACTGGTCGGTGAGGCCGATCGGCGACAGACTGGTGATCGCGACCCATAATCCCGGCAAGCTGCGCGAAATCGCCGCGCTGATGGAGCCGCTGGGAATTTCTTGCGTCGGCGCCGAAGAACTCGGCTTGCCCGAACCGGAAGAGATCGGCGTCACCTTCGCCGACAATGCCGACCTCAAGGCCCGGGAGGCGGCTGACCTTGCCGGCTTGCCTGCGCTGGCCGACGATAGCGGGCTCTGCGTCGACGCACTTCAGGGCCGTCCCGGCATTTTCTCGGCACGCTGGGCCGAGGACGAGGACGGCAACCGCGATTGGATGCGCGCGATGGAGCGAGTCTGGAGAGAGGCCGAAGCAACCGAGCCCGACGCTCCGCCCGCCGCGCATTTCGTCTGCGCTCTGGCGATCGCCTGGCCCAACGACGGCCAGGCTGAGACGTTCGAAGGCCGCGTCGACGGCACGCTCGTCTGGCCCCCGCGCGGAGAACGGGGCTTCGGCTACGACCCGATGTTCGTCCCGGTCGGTTACGAGCAGACGTTCGGAGAGTTCGAGCCCGAGCGTAAGCACGAGATCAGCCACCGCGCCGACGCCTTCCGCAAGCTTGTGGCGGCGCTTCGTGACGAACCGCTTCCAAAATAGGGTTTCGTCTGCAAGGCTGGGAGCCATGGCGACGGTTCGGCGACATGGTCCTCGGGAAGGTGATCGCCAGTTGCTAAAGCCGCACAAAAACGCGCGGACCACGTGACATTAAGGGCTTTAGGCAGTCGATCAGAGGCGTTGGCGCTCTACGTCCACTGGCCGTTCTGCGTCAGCAAATGCCCTTATTGCGACTTCAACAGCCATGTTCGCTCGGAAATCGACCAGGTTGCGTGGCGCGAGGCTCTGCTGGCGGACCTCGCACATGAAGCCAGGCTCCTGCCCGGACGCCGCCTAACCTCCATCTTCTTCGGCGGCGGCACACCTTCGCTGATGGACCCGTCCACGGTGGAAGCCGTGATTGATGCAGCGCACGGGCATTGGGAGGTCGACGCGAAGATCGAGATCACGCTCGAGGCCAATCCTAATTCCGTCGAAGCGGCCCGCTTCGCCGATCTCGCGGCCGCCGGCGTAAACCGCCTCTCGCTCGGCCTCCAGAGCTTCGACGACAGCGCACTGCGTTTCCTCGGCCGCGCTCACTCGGCACACGAGGGCTTCCGAGCACTCGAGATCGCCCAGAAGAATTTCCGGCGTGTCAGCTTCGACCTCATCTACGCGCTTCCCGGCGACACAGAGGACAGCTGGTCGGCCGCCCTTGCCCAGGCACTGAGCCTCGGCACCTCCCACCTCTCGCTCTACCAGCTGACGATCGAGCCCGGCACGCGGTTCGCCACCATGGTGGCGAAGGACCAGTTCGAACCGCTCGATCCCGATGCGTCGGCAGCACTGTACGAGCGCACCGAAGCCATGACCTGTTCCGCGGGGATGCCGGGCTACGAGATCAGCAATTATGCGCGCATCGGCCAGGAGAGCCGCCACAACCTCACTTATTGGCGCTACGGGGACTATGCGGGTATCGGCCCCGGCGCGCATGGGCGCCGCCTCGGCGCTCGGACCGTCCGCCACAAGAAGCCCGAGAACTTCCTGTTAGCCGTCGCCCGCAATGGTCACGGCATTGCCGAAGAAGCCCCTCTTTCAGCACTTGAGGCAGCCGACGAAGCTTTGGTCATGGGACTGCGTCTCGCCGAGGGCGTCGACGTTGGCTCAATCGAGCAACGTTTCGATCGCGCCGTCATCGACTGGAATCGCGTCGATCGACTGGTCGCCTCGGGGCACCTCACGCATGATAGCGGCCGCATCGCGCTCACCGCACGTGGACGCCTGCTTCTCGATCACATCCTTGGCGAGATCGCGCTCGTCGAGCCTAGGGCTTTGGCGGTTGCGTAGCGGCCGCTGGAGTCGGCGCCGGTGTCGCGGCAGCGGGCGCAGCCTTCGGCGCATCCATGCTCGCCATATATTTATAATTGTCGGACGGTGTCGCTACATAATCGTCGACCGTCATTTCAGCGTCCGACCCTGCGGCCTTGCGGGTCATCCCGTTCTTCATTCGGAAGGCAATCAAGGCTTCCTTCAAGGCTCCCATCTGCACCGTGCAGGCGGTCTTGAGATAGGCTTCGATCCCGTCGCCGGGTACCTTGTCACTCTTCGCCTTGGTCACGGCTTCGCGCAGGCAGCCGCGAAAGGCATCGGTCGGGCCCGAAATTGTTGCCTGCATGGCGATGAGCTGGATCGCCGTGCCAGCCAGTAATGCGATCATCGTGCCCTCTCCCCAGGCCAATGAATGTCAGCACACTGACTCTTTTCTGATTGGATTGGAAGAGGTTAATCCATAGCTGATGGCCAAACAGCTGACGCCCGGACTGCACATCGTCGCGACCCCGATTGGAAATCTCGAGGACTTGAGCCCGCGCGCCGCGGAAACACTGAGCAACGCGGACGCAATACTGGTTGAGGATACGCGCGTCACGGCCAAGCTGCTCGCCCACATCGGCGCGCGGGTGCCGATGGTTCGTTATGACGATCACAGTAGCGAAGCGGACCGCGACCGCATCGTTGCTCGGCTCGGCGACGAAGCGATTGCGCTCGTCAGCGACGCGGGGACGCCGTTGATTTCCGATCCGGGATACAAGCTCGTCCGCGCTGCGCGTGCAGCGGGCCATGAGGTGCACACCGTGCCGGGCCCCTGCGCCGCCGTCGCCGCTCTGACGTTGGCTGCCCTGCCGACCGATCGCTTCCTCTTCCTCGGCTTCCTTCCCGCCAAGGCAAAGGCGAGAGCGGACGCCGTCGCGGAAGTGTCGCAAGTGAGAGCAACGCTGGTGCTGTACGAAAGCGGCCAACGCCTCGGCGACACATTGCTCGCGCTACTGACTGGTCTCGGTCCGCGCGATGCCGCCGTCGCTCGCGAAATCACCAAGCTTCACGAGGAATGCGTGACCGGCAGCCTGAGGGAGCTGGCGGCGCGCTACGCCGACGACATCCCGAAAGGGGAAATCGTCATTGTCGTCGGCCCACCGCTGGAAGCGGAAACGGTCAGCGATGACGTGCTGGACGCCATGCTCGACCAGGCCATGCGGCGGCTTTCTCCGTCCCGCGCCGCAGCCGAGGTGGCAGAGCAACTCAACATCCCTCGAAAGCGCGCGTACGCCCGCGCCCTCGAACGCGCCAAGTGAACCGCGAGGCTGCCGAAAAACGCGGCCGCGGTGCGGAGACGCTGGCGTGCTGGTATTTGCGCCTGAAAGGCTGGCGCATCCTGGCCCGCCGCGCTCGCGTGCCAGGTGGCGAGGTGGACATCGTTGCCCGGCGAGGCCGCACACTCGCATTTGTCGAAGTGAAGGCCCGCGCAACCGATGAGGCCGCTGCATTCGCGCTCGACGAATGGAGGCTGCGGCGGGTGGTTGCCGCCGCCGAACGCCTCGCTCCGCGCTACATGCGCGAGGGTGACGACGTCCGGATCGACGCCATGTTCATCGTGCCCGGCCGCTTGCCGAGGCACCTGCCAAACGTCTGGCAAGGGTGACAGCCTTGCTTCCCGCAATTAGAGCCGCAGCCCCATGAGCTTGCGCATCGCTTTCCAGATGGACCCGCTTGAGAAGATCAACATCTCGGGCGATTCCACCTTTGCGCTGATGCTGTCGGCGCAGGCCCGCGGCCACAAGCTCTACCATTATCTCGCCGATGCCCTGACCTATGAGCAGGGCCGGCTCTACGCCGGCACGCATCCGGTCAGGGTCCAACCGACCCATGGCGCCCATTTCACCCTGGGCGATTTCGAGATCCTCGATCTTGGCCGCGACGTCGACGCGGTGCTGATGCGTCAGGACCCGCCGTTCGACCTTGGCTACATCACCGCGACCCACCTACTCGAACGCATCCAGGGCGAGACGCTCGTCGTCAACGACCCTGCCGCCGTCCGCAATGCGCCGGAAAAGGTGTTCGTTCTCGATTTTGCGCAATTCATGCCGCCAACCGCGATTACCCGTTCCCTTGGCGTGGCGCGCAAGTTCCTCGCCGAGCATGAGGACATCGTCTTGAAGCCCCTGCACGGTTTCGCGGGCGGCTCGGTGTTCCGTATCACGAAGGACGGCGCGAACCTCTCGGCGCTGATGGAGCTGTTCAACTCGACGTATCGCGAGCCGCACATGCTGCAGACCTTCCTCCCTGAGGTCGCCGAGGGGGACAAGCGCATCGTGCTTGTCGAGGGCGAAGTCGCCGGCGCGATCAACCGCCGGCCTGGCCAGGGCGAATTCCGTTCCAACCTCGCGGTCGGCGGCACGGCCGAAGGCACCGAACTGACTGACGGCGAGCGAGAGATCTGCGCGGCGCTCGGCCCCGAGCTCAAACGGCGCGGGCTGATGTTCGTCGGGATCGACGTCATCGGCGGCAAGTGGCTAACCGAGATCAACGTCACCTCACCAACCGGAATCGTGGCCATCGACCGCTTCAACGGCACCGACACGCCGGGCCTGGTCTGGGGTGCGATCGAGCGAAAGCTGGGCAACTAGCTCCGAAGCGGTTGAATCCGCCCATCCCGGAACGGGACAAGCCATTCATCCAAAACGGTTATTTAGCATTCGGTTTACCGCTCTCGCCTAGCCCTAATGACGTCGCGGCACGAAGGCTCCCCACTGCCAACGCGCCGCGACGAAAACCTTCCACGCCGCGCGTATCTGCGGCTTCCTGGGTCTCTGCTCAGGCGCGGGGGTGGGCGTGGCGATAGACGTCGAGAAGTCGCGCCGCGTCCACCGCCGTGTAGATCTGGGTCGACGAAAGGCTCGCGTGGCCGAGTAGTTCCTGCAGAGACCGCAAGTCCGCGCCTCCCGCAAGCAGATGCGTCGCAAAACTATGCCGCAAGGCGTGAGGTGTCAGCGTGTCCGGCAATCCCAAACGTCGCCGCGCAGCGGCAACCGCCCGGCGCACCAGGTCCGGGTTCAGCGGTCCGCCCCGCGCACCGACGAACAGGGGCACCTCGCCGCTCAAAGGATAAGGGCATTGCCGCACGTAATTCTCAATCGCTTCTCGGACTGCCGCAACGATCGGCACGATCCGCGTCTTCGATCTCTTGCCGGTCACCCTCAATGTAGTGCCGATCGGCAGCAGGTTTGCGGTCAGCGACAATGCCTCAGCCACGCGCAATCCTGCGCCATACAGTAGCAGGAGGATCGCGAAGTCGCGGGCACCGATCCAAGGCTCACTGGCCGCCTCCGCACTGTTCTCGGCCAGGTTTACGGCATCTTCCGGCGCAGCCGGTCTCGGTAAGGTGCGCGGCCGCTTGGGCGCCCGGGTGCGCGGCAGCTGGGCCGTAACCGACTGTTGTTCGGCAGCATATCTCAGGAAAGCGCGGACACCGGACAGCTCTCGAGCAGCGGATGCCGCTCCGAGGCCACCGGCGCGGCGATCCGCGAGGAATGCCCGAAGGTCTGAAGCCTCAATCCTGGTCAGCATGGGCGCGTCGACAGGCTCCCCGCGATAACGCCCCAGAAACTCGATCAGCCGGTGCGCAGTTGCCGAATATGCGCGCACGGTGTGCGCGGAGCGGCGTCGATCATGCTGGAGATGGGAAGCCCAGCGAGCAGCTAGAGCCCGCGCCGGATGATCTAGACTTAAGGAAGCGTCAGCCACTTGCGGATCATAGCCGCAAGGCTTCGCCCGAGAAACATCAGCAATTCCGACCCGTGACGGGCGTCGAGGCTGAGCTCGGCGCGCTGGCCAAGCGCCAGAAGCCCGCAAGGCAAGGGCGGGTCGCAATCGATCCGGATCAACGCCTCGGCGCGGATGAGGTCGCAGGCCGGGCCGAACAGCGGATGCCCCCGCTTCACCGTGCGCATTTGCACCCCACTCACCCGGTCGATCGCGCGGCGAAGCAGTGCCGGATCAACATGTTGCACGCCGCCGCCATCAGCACGGAAGCCCTTGTCCCCGACAATCAGCGACAAAGCCACCGCGTCGATCCCAAGGATCAACGGCCATTCCTGCGTGACGACGTGAAACAGGGATTCGATGCTGTCGGCATCGATTGCCGCAATCACCGCCTCGTGGATGGAAGAAACCGCGCCGGAATGGCCGCGCGCAAAGGCGATGAGGTCCTGGTTGGCCTCCTCGGCAGCACCCAGCCGCCGGCGCAGCTGCGCCACCGCGCGTTCTTCGAAGGGGATGACCGTCGCCATCGCGCTAGGATACGCCCGCGGCGGTTAATTTCCTATCAGCACCGCGCTAAGTTGTTCAGCGCACAAACAAAAGCGGCGGCGCCTTTCGGCACCGCCGCCTCGTTTTCGGACTGAGCCGCGATTAACGCAGCGAGTTCGAAACGTTGTTGAAGGTCGTGTTCAGCTTGTTGCCGATGCCCTGCATCGCGCCAATCGCCGCAA
>JAFBAM010000125.1 GCA_019247755.1 Sphingomonas sp. | reverse complement strand
GTGCATGACGAGACGCTGCAGTCGCACCTCGTCAGCATCACCGAGGTGCGCATGTCGACCGACCTTCGCCACGCCACTGTGTTCGTGAAGCCGTTGCTCGGCCAGGACGAGGAAGCTGTGCTGAAGGCGCTTCGCCAGAACACAGCTTACTTGCAGCGCGAAGTCGCCCATCGCGTCCGCATGAAATATGCGGCGAAGCTCAAGTTCATCGCTGACGAAAGCTTCGACGAAGGCGGACACATCGACCGCATCCTGCGCTCGGAAAGAGTCGCTCAGGATCTCGACGGGGAATGACCGAAATCGGCAACGATCCGATCTTCAGGCATCGTAATGAACGCCAATCACACTTCGCTTTGTGGCTCGAGCCTTGGGCGGAAGAATATGACATTCCAAATGGCTCAGAGATAATCGTCAACATGCGCGGCAGCCCGCGAGGTGAGCCAGAAATTGACGTTTTCGATGATCGCGCCACGATTTATGCCCCCCTCGGGAGCTTTGTCGACGTAGTGATCGATGGGATCGTCCAAAATGCAGAATTGGCTTCCGCAACAATAACAATCCCGTCCGACTCCTCTCTCGGCACGCGAGAGCTCACTCAGATACTGTTTGGGTCTTTTCCGGACGCAAGGCCAGGCGGCAACCCTTTGCCAAAAAGCAAATGGCGCACCTTCTTGGGCAAGATATGGCGGACTTGAACGCACTTGCCGAGCCGATGATGAGCGACGGCTGCCGCGCGGAAATATTCTCCGAGCAATATCGCGAGGCACTGAAGGCCGCCTGCGCCGAAGACAGCGAGATCTGGGAGATCTACGCCAACAACTTCGGGCCGGACGGCTTCGACGACAGCATCACCCGCTACACGACCAACCCCATCAACCGCACCTTCGTGCTGTTCGAAAGCGATGAGCTAGCCGGAATGTCCTCCTATCTCGGCATCGACGAAGGTCGGCAGGTGCTGGAGATCGGCGGCACCTATTACCGCCCAAAGTTCCGCGGGACCGGCTTCAACCGCCGCGTGAAGGACATGATGCTGAAGCGCGCCTTCGCCGCAGGCATCCGCCGTGTCGAGTTCCGCGTCGACCGCCGCAATGGGCGCAGCCAGGCGGCGATGAAGAAGCTCGGCGCCGTCCGCGAAGGCGTGCTCCGCGCCGACCGCATCACCTGGACAGGCCATGTGCGCGACACCGTCCTGTTCGCGATCCTGAAGGACGAGTGGTTGCCCGCTACGGCGCAATCTGCAATTTCGGCCGCATAGCGCGAGAAGAAGGAACGGCTTCGAATGTGCGGGATCGCGGGGTGGTACCGCCGGCGCGGACGACCGGTCGAAGAGGCGGTCATCGCGCGCCAATGCGACCGCATCATTCACCGCGGACCCGACGACGCCGGCTATTTCACCGACGGCGACTTCGGCTTCGGCATGCGCCGGCTCAGCATCATCGACCTCGCCGGCGGTCACCAGCCGATCTTCTCGGCCGACGGCCGCCACGCAATCGTCTTCAACGGCGAGATCTACAACCACCTCGACCTGCGCCGCGAGCTGGAGGCGGCTGGCTACGCGTTTCACACCGACCACAGCGACACAGAGACCGCGCTCGCCAGCTTCCTGCATTGGGGCGACGAAGCCTGGCTGAAGCTCGAGGGCATGTATGCGGTCGCGATCTGGGATCGCGCCGAGCGACAGCTGACGCTCGCTCGCGATCCGCTGGGGATCAAGCCGCTCTACCTGACCGAGCAGCACGACGGCCTCGCCTTCGGGTCCGAAATCCGGGCCTTGCAGGTGCTGCCGAACCATCGCTTCGACCTCGACGAGCGCGGCGTCCACGACTTCTTCATGTTCGGCCACGTCCAGCGGCCGCGTTCCTTCTACAGGCAGGTGCGCAGCCTCGAACCGGGCCATGTTCTGCACATCGGGCCTGAGGGCGAGGCGCAAGTGCACGAGTTCTGGCGTCCCCAGTTCCGTCTGCGCCACGACCTCAGCGAAGCGCAATGGATCGAGGAGACGCGCGAGCGGGTCCAGGCGACGGTCCAGAGCCACATGCTCGCCGACGTGACCGTCGGGGCCTTCCTTTCGGGCGGCGTGGATTCCAGCGCCATCGCCGCCGCCATGACCCGCGTCGCCTCGGCGCCAGTGAAGGCCTTCACGGTCGGATTCCCCGGCACGTCGATCGACGAGACGGACTCCGCGCGGCGGATCGCCGAGTATCTCGGCGCAGAGCATATCGTCCTTTCCTTGAAGCCGGAGCGCGCCGGCGATCTCCTTCCCGCCGTCCAGGCCGCCTTCGATGAGCCGTGCGCGGCAACGGCTGCGGTGCCGATCTGGCACCTCTCCGGTCTCGCAGCGCAGCATGTCAAAGTCGTCCTTTGCGGCGAAGGCTCGGACGAGATCTTCGCAGGTTACAAGCGTCAGCGTTCGGCGCTTCGGGCTGCGCGCTGGCGGCCGCTGCTTCGCGCGCTTGGCCCTGTAGCCTCCGCTGTCGAGCGACTTCCGGGCGGCTCGGCAGATTCGAACTATCGCTGGCAGAAGATCCGCCAATACCGCCACTCGGCGCTGCTCGAGAACAATTACCAGCGGTTCTTCCAGGGCACGCAGATTTCGTCGCCCGAGGTGCGCGAGCGCCTCTATCGCGAAGACTTCTATTCGCGGCAGGATAGCGACGAGCGATTTCGGCGCCTGGAGCAGGAATATTTCGGCTTCCCCGGTGCCCGCTCACTGAGCCCGCTCGAGCAGTTCATGTTGGCCGACATCACCGTTCACATGCCCGGCTCTCTCCTCAACCGGCTCGATCGGGGAAGCATGGCCCACTCGCTCGAAGCAAGGGTGCCGTTCCTGTCCCACCACTTCGTCGATTGGACGCTGACGATGCCGCTGGACATGAAGCTGCGGGGAAACCTTGGGAAATATGCGCTGCGCAAGGCGATCGAGCCGTGGCTGCCAGCCAACGCGCTCGACAAGCGCAAGCTCGGTTTCCAGCTGCCGTTTAAGGAGTGGTTTCGTGGCGAGTTCAGCGACTTCGCGCGAGAGGCCTGGCACGACAGCGGGGCCGCGGCGAGCGGCTATCTCCGGCCGCAGGCCGTGGAGCAATTGTTCGCGGAGCATCGCGCCGGCCGCGCCGATCACGGCCGTATCTTGTACGCGATCGCGATGTTCAGCTGCTGGTGGCAGCAACGGGCCGATATGAGGCAGTCGAACGCTGCTTAGGCCTTGGTCGTATGCAGATGCTCGGCCAGCCTCAGCGACAGCGCAATGATCGTCAGGGTCGGGTTGGCCCACCCGCCCGTCGGGAAAACGGAGCCGCCCGCGACGTAAAGATTGTCGTAGCCGTGGACGCGGCAGTCGCGGTCGACGACGCCGGTCGCCGGATCGTCGCTCATCCGCGTGCCACCCATCTGATGGTAGTTCGCCAGCGGATGGTTGCCGACCGTCGGGTCTATCGGCCATTGCGGGTCGGGGTCTGACAGCCACTCGCTTGGCGTGGCCGAGCCGCGCCCCAGACGGCGGAGCTCCGCATCGATTGTGCTCACGATCACGCGCTGGCTGTGCTTGTCGAGCTCGCTTAGCCGCCAGTCGAGGTTTGCGCGCGGGCTGCCGAGCGCGTCGCGCTCATGCGAGAGCAATATGCGGCTGTCGGGGTTCGGCGCCTGCTCGCCGCGCGTTATGAGCCACAGCCCGGTCATCCCGAGCCTCGCGCGCGTCCTCTCGACCGGCATGCGCACCGTATTGTGGATGAAGGCGCGAACGCCGCGATAGATGTGGTCGAGCGCGCGGCCGCCCCGAGTCGGATTTATCGAGTGCTTGAGCCCGTGATAAAGCTTGTTGCCGATCGCGACGCCATGCTTCGGATCGCGCTGCAGCTTCAACGTGACGATGCCGTTGAGCGCCTTCTCCGCCTCCTGCGTGGCGTCGCCGAGACGGAGCGCGGGAGCGAGTGGCGGACCGTCCTTCATGAAGCGCTTCTGGAAGGCGGCCCACATCGCGAACGGATCCGGCGTGTTGATCTTGGCGATGCGGCCGGCGGGGTGCTCCATGAAGTAGCGACCGACCTGGCCGCGTGAATTGCCGATCCCATGTGGTTCGACATCGTTCGAGGCGAGCAGCAAGCGCGAGTTCTCGATGGCGCCGCAGGCCAGCACGTAACGCCGCGCCCGCACCTGCAACGCGGGCCCACCGAGTGGGCTCACCGCGACGTGATCGATGCGGCGACCCTCGGCGTCGGCCTGGACGCGGACCGCATTGGCGTGGAGCAAAATACGGATGTTGGGCGAATTGATAAGGTCGCGCGCGCGCGACGCCGTGAAGCGCTCGGTGACTTCGTCGAAACGCCAGAGCGCGACGTCGATCTTCGCCGGGTCGAAGCCGGGATCGGGGACGCCAAGCGCCTCCCAGACGTGATCGTCATACTGGAAGCGGCCGAGCTCGAGCATGTCGTGGGCCTGCTCGTAATAGGACAGCAAGTCCGCTCGCCCGATCGGCCAGCCGGAATGCGGCACCCAGTCGCGGCGCCGGAAGTCGATGTCGTCGAGCAAGGCGCAGCGCCCGCCCCAGATCGCAACCGTGCCGCCGAAAAAGCGCAAGCGGCTTTGATCGAGATCGTAATAAGGCATGCCGACGTTGGCGCCGCGATAGAGGTCCTGCGTCTTCTCCTCGAAATCGAGGCCGCCGCTCTCCAGCAGCGTAACGCTGTGTCCCTGCTCGATGAGCTGGCGCGCAAGGGTCAGCCCGGCAGCACCGGAGCCGACGATGCAGATGTCACTTTCGCCCGCACTTGCCGCCGCCGGTTCCCTGGCGAGATCGATCAGCATCCGGTCGGCCTCAACTGACAGCTCCCCTCTTCGAAACTCGGACGACTACTTACGGCCTTCGTGACGGGCGGCAAGCCGCTGTTCGCCATCGTCAAAGGCGAGTACGAGCAAGCTGGTACGTGAAAAGCACCGCGGCGTTACGGGTAAATCGCGGCCGATTGTCTCTTCCAGAAAGGCGCAATGTCTTTGTCAGGGGACGCACTTCTAGCGATGGTGGATGAGGCGGCGCTCAACGCTTGGTTCTGCCAGGAGGTGCTTCCTCTAGAGCGTGCGCTGACGAGCTTCATCCAGCGAAACTGGAGGATCGCTGCCGACGTGAAGGACCTTCGCCAGGACATTTACGAGCGCGCCCTCGCCGGCGCCCGGGCGGAGCTGCCGACGCACACGCGGCAGTACCTCTTCACCGTAGCACGCAATCACCTGATCAACGGCGCGAAGCGGGCGCAGGTCGTGTCGATCGAGCTCGTCGCCGACATGTCGATGCTCGATCCGGAACTCGAGGCGTTCGGGACCGAACGTCACCTCAACGCCCGCGATGAGCTTCGGCGCACCCAGATGGGGCTGGACCAGCTTCCTCCGCGCTGCCGCGAGGTCGTCTGGTTGCGCAAGGTCGAAGGCCTTAGCACGCGCGAAACCGCCGAACGGCTCGACGTCGGCGTCGACACCGTCGAAAAGCAGGTCACGCAGGGCATGCGCGCGCTGGTTGATTTCATGCTGGGCGGTGACGGAAAGATCCGCCGCCCCTTCTACGCTCGGCGCCGCACCAGGAGTGGCACGCAATGAGCCGGGCCGAGCGCATCGAAGAGCTGGCCTCGCTGTGGGTCGTCCGGCGCGAAGAGCCGGAATGGTCCGCAAACGACCAAGCAGATCTCGACCAGTGGCTCGCCGAGTCCGACGCGCACAAGGTCGCCTTCTGGCGGCTGGAGCACGGCTGGCGCGAGGCCGACCGGATCGGATCGCTGGGCGCACCCTATCAACCGGCATCGCGAAGGTTCGCGCTCTCGTCGTGGCAACCCGCTGCGCTGGCCGCGTCCGTGCTGATCGCCTTCGCGGCCTTCCTCGTCATTTGGCAGGGTTTGCCGGGCGCCCGGTCGCCCGATGCTCCCGCGAGCCGTTACGAGACGCCGGTCGGCGGCCATCAGCTGGTCGCGCTCGCTGATGGAAGCCGCGTCGAGCTGAATACCGCGACGGTCATCCGCGCCGCGGTGACCGACAAGACACGCGCCGTCTGGCTCGAGCGAGGTGAGGCCTTCTTCAGCGTCGCCAAGCGCGATGGCCAGAAGTTCGTGATCTACGCCGGGCCGCGCACGATCACGGTCCTCGGCACCAAATTCTCGGTGCGGCGCGCGGGCGACGAGACTGTCGTCGCGGTCCTGGAAGGACGCGTCCGGTTGCAGACCGCGTCATTGGGAACGCAGCGCGAGGCGCTGGTGACGGGCGGGGAAATCGCGGTTGCGCGGGACCAGGGCACGTTGATCGCGAATTCTCCAGCTGCGGTCCAGCACCAGCTGGCGTGGCGGGCGGGCATGATCGACCTCGACGGCCTGAGCCTCGCCGCGGCTGCCGAGCAGTTCAACCGCTACAATAGCAAGCAGCTCGTCATCGGCGATGCGCAGGCCGGTCAGACCCCGCTCGCGGGCAGCTTCGTCGCGCGCAACGTCGACTCCTTCGCCCGCCTGCTCCAGGATGCCTATGGCCTGCAGGCGGTGGACAGCGCCGGACGCATCCTCGTTTCGAGTCGCAGGATCGCCGACCGCGGGCCGGTCAAGCCGCTAAGCGTCGCGCCGGTCCAATCCCACCCGGCGACCTCGCTTCAAAGCGCGCTCGGCCAGATGCCGCTCCCTGCACCAGTGACCCAGCTCGCAATGCTTCCGGACAAGCAGGCCGTCCGCGACGCTAACAACTGGGACGTGATCCACAAGCTCTACCCGCCGCGCGCCCTGGCGGCGGGCGAGGAAGGCATCGTCGGCTTCATTGTCGAGATGGATGCGACTGGCAGCCCGACCAAGTGCAAGATCACCCACACCAGCGGTCACCCCCTGCTCGACCTCGAGACCTGCCAGCTGATCATGGAACATGCGATCTTCAGCCGCCCGACCGGGATCAGCCCTTCACAAAAGCGCTCGTACGAGGGCGTAGTGAACTGGCGGCTGCCGACCACGCCGGCCGCCGCAGTGCCGGTCCAGCCCAAGGCAATCGCCCAATCCACCCCGACTGACCCGTTGATCTGCAAGCGGCAACAGAAAACCGGCTCGCTCGCCAGCTTCGACCGCAAGTGCCTGCCCAAGTCTGAATGGGAGCGCGCGACCAACGAATCCCGCGATGTCTGGACCCAGATCCCGGGCCGGTCGACGGACATCTGCGAAGGGCCGCAGTGCAAATAGCCTGACCGCTCGCAATAATCGCCGCACCGCCGTTACGGTTTTCCCCTCATCGCCTGTCCTCAATGACGTGCGCGGCAGTGTCGTCGCGGAGTCTTCGTTAGGGAGGTTGCGATGGTGTCGAAGTGGTGCGTCCTGGCGTCTGTTCTGTCCCTTTCCACTCCGGCCATATTGCAAGCCGCCGACAACGACCCAGCCCGCAACGGCGCCAACCTGGCCACCCTCCAGAAGCTTTACCCGCCGCGTGCGCTCGCGGCCCGCGAGCAGGGCAGCGTCGGCTTCACCGTGAAAATCGACAAGGACGGGCATCCGGTCGAGTGCAGCGTCGCCAAGAGCAGCGGCTTCCCGCTCCTCGACCAGGAAACCTGCCAGCTCATCACGCTTCATGCCGTGTTCGATGCCACACCCGGTTTGAGTGGGTCGCAGACTTCGACCCATGCGGGCGTGGTCGACTGGAGGCTCCCCAACAGCGGCGCTACCCCCGCGGCCGCGGCCGCTTCCAGTCAGGCCACGCTCGCCGATGCGCAGGACAAGGTCGTCTGCAAGCGCGTCCCCGCGACCGGATCGAACATCGGCTACGAGCGCGTCTGCGCGACCAAGCGCTCGTGGGACAAGGCCCACGCCGACGTCCAGGATTCGTGGGACCAGCTGCAAGGCCGAAAGGGATCGACCAGCGGTAATTGACCGGAATCGTCAGGAGGAAAGCATGACTCGCCTCATTTCAGCGCTCGCGATCGGTTCGTTGCTAACTGCCCCGGCATTGGCCGGTAACGACCAGCGCATGCGGCAGCTGAGCGAAGTCGTGTTCGCCAACTATCCGCCCGGCGCGCTTGCTCGTGGTGAGCAGGGCGCGGTCTATTTCCTCGTGACGCTCGACAAGGATGCGCACGCGACCTCGTGCAAGGTCACCTACGGCAGCGGCCATCCCTTGCTCGACGAGGAAACCTGCGACCTCATCGTTCAGCATGCGGTCTTCAACAAGCTCAAGGACGCCAACGGCCGCGTGACCAGGGAAACGCAGGAGGGCGTCGTCTACTGGCGCATTCCGGGAGCGCCTCAGCCGTCGGTGGCTCCGGTCGCGCTGACGCCGGCCTCGGCGCCAGAGGAACGGATCTGCAAGCGATCGCTGCGCACCGGCAGCCTCGCCGATTTCCAGCGGACGTGCATGACTGCGGCGGAATGGTCGCGGCAGGCCGACGACATGAAGCAGATGTTCGAGGACATACAGGGCAAGAAGGGCCTGACCGCCTGCGACTTCGCGGGGGTCGCCGAGGCCAATCATCCGGGCGGCGACCAGACGCCAGCGCCAGGAAGCGGCGGCACCTGCTAGGCTGAGTTTATTCGCGCCCCTTCAACAGGGCTTCGAGCGCTTTGGACCGTTCCATCAGCGCCGACACGTCGCGGGGGTCAAGCTCGCTCTCGAAGCAGATCCCCATGACTTCGCCATTCTGCCAGCGAACCACCGCCTGGCGGCCGAGCGTCCCGCAATCCAGCATCACGGTCGTTCCGGTCGCCACGCTCGCCGGGCAGTTCAGCTTTGCACCGCCGGGCGAGAGGTCGAGCAGCAGGACCGGAAAACGCTGTCCGCCGGCCTGCAGCAACGCAGGCAACGCGACCGGCACCCGCGGATAGACGCGGCGGTCTGCATAAGGATCAGCGTCCTGGGGGGCCGGAACCGGGCTTGCCATAATGCTTGCTAGCGGCGGAAGCCTAGCACTCAACCTGCTGCCAAGGAGTAAACGGAAATATCAGCTATGTCCGTTCGCCTCTGAAGACCGTATGTTTCTGCGATGGATGGCCAGGCGGCGTTCGGCGCTAGCTCGGTCTTTCGCCGTCGTTGTTGGATCGGCCAGGATTGCCTCCAGCACCGCCTGCAGTTCATCGCGAGACGGCTGCGCACCGAATGCCGGCAAGCGCCCGGCAATCTTTCGGCTGAATAGCCTGACGAGAACGAAGCCAATGACGACGCACAGGACGAGGATGGCGCCCCGGACGGCTTCGTTGGCGGGTAATGTGATCACCGTTGCCGCTTATCATTTCCTTGCCTCGTCTTTTCATGAATTCGGCAGCGCCAGTCTTCGGCTGGACCTCGCCCGAAATGCCGGTCCCGTGAGCTTAGAACGCCCGCCCCAGCGACATCACGAAGCGGTACTTGTTGTTAGGGTGCGAGGCGCGGATTTCCTGCCAGAACGGAACTGCGAGCGACGCGGACGCCGACCATCCTGACCCCGCGTTGAAGCGGAGACCCGGCGCGATCCACGCCCATTTGCCGCCGCTAGCATCTTCGGTGACGCCGCCGACCTCCTGCCGTCCTTCCCACTCCCCGGCCAATTCGACGAACGCGTCCCAGCTCGAGTGAGGCCGCTCATGATGTTCGTCGAGCTCGTCGCCGTGATGGTGGTTCTGGCTTTCCGCATGATCGTGCGCCCGCTCGCCGAAGCGGTGAGACAGTGCCAGGCCGCCCTGAAGCCGATTGCCGAGCCGCGTATCCTGCGCGCCTTTGGTCGAGAGCTGATAGAGCGCGCTCGCGGTCAGCGTAACCGCGCCCAGCGGAGCCGACGCCGAAGCGCCGAATATCGGGTCCCAGCTGCCGGTTCCCGGCTGATGCTCGGTCTCCAGCCGCTCACCGTCGAGGCTCTTCTTGTGCGTGCTCCCGGTCGGCAGCTTGAGGCCTGCGATGAGAGCGAAGCTCGGCCCCATGCCCTCGGTCACGCGATATTTCGCCAGCAGGTTCATGTCGCCGATGCCGGCGACGCTGCCGAGCTCCTCCACGCCATTGACGGCAACGCTACCGGAATGGGCATGCGTTCCCTCGCGGAGGTCGTCGCGGCGCACATAGGGCAGCTCGGCCGACACGGTCAGGTGATGGGTGATCCCGTACGCCACGCCGAGCGACGCGTTGAGGTTATAGTCGGTGTTGTGGGCATGGACGTGCTGGCCCGCCAGCGCGGCAAGCTCAGCGTCGGATCGCTGCTCAGGCCGTGTGTAGGTCACCCGGAATCCGGCCGCCCAATGACCCTCGTCTAGGGTTTCCGGGCTGAAGACGCTGGCCCCGCCCCCGCCGCCGAACCCGCTGGGCCCGAGGTGGTCGGCAATCGCCGGGGTGGAAAGAAAGGCACTGAAAAGCAGAAATGATCGCCGTGCGAACGGCGACAGATGTCGAATGTTGTTCATTGGTGTCCCGCAACTGTCCCGCGCCGCGGCGCTTGTCTGAGCGAAATGCGAAAGGCTCAGGCGGTGGCGGGCGGGCCTCTCAGGGGCGGGCGTTCATGGCTGCGGCGGAGTTCGAAAAGGTCGAATGACCGGCCGAGCATGGGGACTGCGGCGAAAAACAGAGCAACCGCCAACAGGAAAAGGTCCGTGGCGGTGCCCGCCACCCCGCCCGCGGCATAAGGACAAGGCTGATGCTGGTGCTTTCCGCCATGCTGGCCGTGATGCGCCATCGGCGCCGGCGGCGGATCATAGTCGGGGCAGGCGACGATGCTGACCGAGCCGTGGTCGAAGGCAGGCATGAAGCCCGCCGGACTCAGCAGTCGGACCGCGAGCAGCAGCGCAAGCACGACGCCGAACACGGCGCGCGCCGTCATCGATGCCGATCTCAGGGAGCCCACGCGCGCCCTCTTAGCGGCACGGCCCGCGTCTGCAACCGCCTGGGATTAGGCTTGATGTTTCGACCGCGCTAAGCAGCCCGCAATGGCCAAGCTCTATTTCTATTATGCGGCGATGAATGCGGGGAAATCCACGACCCTGCTGCAGGCCGATTACAATTACCGCGAGCGCGGCATGGAGACGATGCTGTGGACGGCGGCGCACGACGACCGCTCGGGCGTCGGCACGATCGGCTCGCGAATTGCGCTCTCGGCCCCGGCGCACACCTACTCGCCGGAGGTCGACCTGTTCGAAGCCGTCGGGGAGGAACTGAAGAAGCGCAAGCTGGACTGCATTCTCGTCGACGAGGCGCAGTTCCTAACCCGCGATCATGTGCTGCAACTCTGCCGCGTCAGCGACGAGCTCGGCATTCCGGTGCTCTGCTACGGCCTCCGCACCGACTTTCAGGGCCAATTGTTCGAAGGCAGCGCGGCGCTTCTCGCCCTCGCCGACGCGCTCGTCGAGCTGAAGGCCGTGTGCGAATGCGGGCGCAAGGCGACGATGAACCTTCGAGTCGATGCGGAAGGGCACGCCGTTGCTGCCGGCGCCCAGACCGAGATCGGCGGCAACGACCGTTATGTCGCGCTTTGCCGCCGGCATTTCTTCGAGCGGCTGAAGGAAGGCGAAGCGCGCCAGCTGAGCCTCGGACTGGCCCGCAAATGAAGCTGCTCCTCGCGCTCGCGCTTATCGCCTCATCTCCCGCTCCCCTCACCGTCCCCGTGGGAGAGAACTGGATTTTCGCCATCGATCACGGCCAGCCGGAGCATGCCCGCAAGGTCGCCGAGAAAGCGAAGCCCGCGAAGGGCGAGGTCAAGATCAGCGTCCGCGCCTTGTTCGGAACGATGATGACCGTGACCAACAACAGCGCGGCCGGCTATACCTTCAAGGCCGAGCTGATTGGCGCCGACGGCAAGGCGGCCCCGGCACGGACCTGCACCCTCCCGCCCGGGAGCCAGCCCACTCTCGAAAGCTGGCCGCAGAAAGCCGCGGCGGTGCGGATCGGCGACTTCAAGCCGGCCAAGGGCGGCCGCTGCTGAACGGCTGGATCATCCTCGACAAGCCGGTCGGCCTCGGCTCGACCACCGCCGTAAGCGCGGTGAAGCGCATCCTTCGCGAGGCAGGCGAGCCCAGGACCAGGATCGGCCACGGCGGCACGCTCGACCCGCTCGCGAGCGGCGTGCTGCCGATCGCGCTCGGCGAGGCAACGAAGCTCTGCGGCCGGATGCTCGACGCGACCAAGGCCTACGACTTCACCATCAAGTTCGGCGAAGAGACCGACACGCTGGATGCGGAAGGGCAAGTCGTCGCGACCAGCGACGTTCGCCCCACTCCGCAGCAAGTGGAGGCCGTGCTCCCCCGCTTCACGGGCGAGATCGAGCAGGTTCCCCCGGCCTATTCCGCGCTGAAGATCGAGGGGAAACCGGCCTACGCCCGCGCCCGCGCCGGCGAGACGGTCCCGATGAAACCGCGGACCCTCACGGTGCACAGCCTCTCAAGCCGTCACCCTGAACTTGTTTCAGGGTCCATTTCTCCACCCTCACAGACGTCTCCAGAATGGATGCTGAAACAAGTTCAGCATGACGCCTTGGACGAAATCACACTCTCCGCCGAGGTCTCGAAGGGCACCTACATCCGCTCGCTCGCCCGCGACATCGCCCACGCGTTGAACACCG
>JAFBAM010000014.1 GCA_019247755.1 Sphingomonas sp. | reverse complement strand
CGATCAAGCGATCCGTCAAGGCGGGGTCGACGGTCGGGTCTGACCTCGACGAGCTCAAGCGTTTGCTAGTTGAGGAGCAGGCCGAAATCCGCGGCTTCCTGCTCGCCCTTCGTCGCGATCGCGAGTTCGAGCTTGCCGACGCCGTCGCGGAATTAAGGGCGCTCGCCGAACGGCTCAGCCAACAATGGTCGATCGCTTGTACGGTGAAGGCGCATGGCCACAAAGGCTCGATCCCGATCAGACTTCAACTCGACCTCCAGCAAATGCTCCGCGAGGCGGTGGCAAATGCGGTTCGTCACGGCGGAGCCAAAAGGGTCGATGTCGACTTGTCGGTCGTCGACGATCAACTGCAACTTCAGGTAACCGACAACGGCGCTGGTTTTTCCAAGGCCAATGGCGGTGAAGTTACCGAACCTTGGTCGCTCAAGGAGCGCGTCGAGCGCGCGCATGGCTCAATTCGGTTGGCTTCTAAGCCAGGATCAACCAACATCCGTATCAGCCTACCACTTGCAGGAGCTGCGGCGTGACCCGAGTGTTGCTTGTCGACGACCATCCCATGATCGCTGCTGCGCTGGAGATGCTGCTCCGCGAGAGTGATTTTGAACTTCTTGGCCGAGCCCGCACTGTGGCCGAAGCTAACAAGCAGGTGTCCAGCTTGAAGCCGGACCTCTTGCTGCTCGATGTCAATCTTCCCGACGGTTCGGGGCTCGACGTCCTGCGAAAATTATCGCGGTCCCGTTCTCGCCCGCGCGTCATTTTGCTGACGGCCGGAATGGACGAATCCCAGCTTCTCACTGCCGCTGATCTCAACCCCGAAGGGATGGTCCTGAAGACCTCCGATCCAAGCCTTCTCACCGAATGCATGGACGCGGTCGTTTCAGGTAAGAGATGGGTCGACCCGGAGATTGCGGAGCGGACTCGTCAGGCGGAGGAAAAGGCCGCGTCGGCGCCGCCCCTTACTCGCCGCGAACGTGAGCTGGTCGAGCTTGTCCGCCAGGGACTTCGCAATCGGGACATCGCGTCGGAGCTCGGGGTCACTGAAGGCACGGTGAAGGTTTACCTCCACGCGATCTTCGACAAGTTCCACGTCGAGAACCGAACCGAGCTTGCGCTTCGGGCTGCGGAGCTGATCGCCCGCTAGATCTGCAATTGGCTACCTAGCTCGACCACGCGGTTGGTCGGCAGCTTGAAGAATTCCATCGCGCTTTCCGAGCTCTTCAGCATCCATGCGAACAGTCGCTCGCGCCACAAAGCCATGCCGGCTCGCCGCTTCGACGCGATCAGCTTTTGGCGACCTAGGAAGAAGCTCGTGCTCATCATGTTGAACGGCTCGCCGCACGTATCGACGCGCGCGAGGTCCCGCGGGATGTCGACTTCCTCCATGAATCCGTAGTGCAGGACGACCTTGTAGAAGCCCTGACCGGCGTCATGTACCTCCAGCCGCTTCTCGGGCGGCACATGCGGCACGTCCTCAACTTTGACGTTGAGAACAAGCACGCGGGTGTGGAGCACCTGATTGTGCTTGAGGTTGTGAAGCAAAGCGGCCGGCACCGTATCAGCCGACGTCGACAGGAAAACGGACGTCCCGCGGACGCGGTGGACCGAGTTGGCCGCCGACTTGATGAAGACCGGGAGCGGCAGCGCGGCCTCCGCCAGCCGTTCGCGCATGAGCTGGCGACCCTTGGCCCAGGTAGTCAGCAGCGTGAAGATGATGAGGCCGACCAGGATCGGGAACCAAGCGCCTTCGAACAGCTTGGCGAGGCCTGAACTGAGGAAGATCACGTCGACGGTAACGAACACGGCAAACCCGACGCCGCCCTGCCACCAGGGCGCCTTCCAGATTTTGAAGACCACCACATATTGCATCAATGTCGTGATCAGCATGGTTCCGACAACCGCGAGGCCATAGGCCGGCAACATCGCCGCAGAGTGCTGGAAGGCGATCACGAGCAATGCGATCATGCCGGCCAGCGCCCAATTGATGCCGGGCAGGTAGATCTGCCCCTTGGCGTGCGATGAGGTGTGCGTGATCCGCATCCGCGGAAGGAAGCCGAGTTGAATCGCCTGTTGCGTCACCGAAAATGCGCCGGAGATGACCGCCTGGCTGGCGATGATGGTGGCCAGCGTCGCGATGACTAGTAGCGGGATCGTCAGCGACGGCGGGACCATGTGAAAGAACGGATTGTCGACGAATTGCGGGTGCTGGATCAGCATCGCCGCCTGCCCGAGATAGTTGAGCATCAGCGCCGGAACGACGATGTAGAGCCAGGCCAGGGTGATGGGCTTGCGGCCGAAGTGGCCCATGTCGGCGTAAAGCGCCTCGGTGCCGGTGACCGCATAGACGACCGCGCCGAGCGACAGGAACGAATAGAAGGGGTGCGCCGCAAAAAAACCTTCGATGTAAGCCGGGCTGAGGGCGCGCAGCACCTGCGGATGGCCGAGGATGTGGTGCACGCCCATCGCAGCGATGGTTACGAAGTAAACCAGCATGACCGGGCCGAACATCTTGCCCACCCGGTCCGTCCCGTTGCGCTGCAACGCAAACAGGCTGATCAGGATCGCGAGCGCGATCCAGACAATATATGGCTGGAAGCTCGCGCTGACGACGCCCAGGCCCTCTACCGCGGATATTACCGAGATCGCCGGGGTCAGCATGGCGTCAGCGTAGAATAATGCCGTGGCGAATAGCGCCGCGATCAGCAGCCACTGTTTTGGGGCTGCAGCGCCGAGCCGCCGCTGGATGAGGGCATAAAGGGCCAGGCT
>JAFBAM010000005.1 GCA_019247755.1 Sphingomonas sp. | reverse complement strand
GACGTGGTCGTCTGCCGGCAGGAGGGCGGGGTCGCCTACATGGCCGACGCCGACGGCAAGATTACTGGCCGCCCCGGTATCGCCTTCGTTACGCGAGGCCCAGGCGCGACCAACGCCAGCGCCGGTGTCCACGTCGCTTTCCAGGATTCAACCCCGATGATTTTGTTCATCGGCGACGTCTCGCGCGGCGACCGCGACCGCGAGGGCTTTCAAGAGATCGATTTCCCGGCCTTCTTCGCGCCGATCGCCAAATGGGCGGCGCGGATCGAGGACGCCAGGCGCATCCCCGAATATGTTGCCCGCGCCTATCGCGTCGCGACCGCCGGTCGCCCCGGCCCCGTAGTTTTGGCGCTACCCGAGGACATGCTTCGCGACGAGGTCGAGACGCTCGACCGTCCCCGCGTCCCGCCAGTCGCGGAGGAGCCCGATCCGGGCGCGGTGCAAGCGATGTTCGAGTTGTTAAAGGACGCGACCAACCCAATCGCCATCGTGGGCGGCGCCGACTGGAGCCCGCGCGCATCGCATCATTTCGCGAACTTCGCCTTCCGTTACGGCATCCCCGTCGCGGCGGCGTTCCGTCGTCAGGACGCCATCTGCAATACCTGCCAGGTCTACGCGGGCCAGCTCGGCTATGGTCCGAACCCGAAGCTGCAGCAGCGCATCCGCGACGCCGACCTGATCCTCGCCGTCGGCCCGCGCCTCGGCGAAGCGACCACCGACGGCTACACGCTCGTCACGCCGGACCACCCCGGCCAGACGCTCGTCCACGTCCACCCCGACCCCAATGAGCTCGGCCGCGTCTATCACGCGGATCTGCCGATTTGCGCCGACATGGGCGAATTTGCGGAAATGGTCGATGAGTGGCGCGATCCGGACCTGGTTCGCTTCAGTTGCGGCGAAGAAGCGCACCAAGAATGGCTCGACTGGAGCGAGCCGAAGCCGCGCGAAGGCGTGAAGCTCGACTTAGGTCCCTGCGTCGCGGCGATGCGCGACAAGCTCCCGGAGAACACCATCATCTGCAACGGGGCCGGCAATTTCTCCGGCTGGTGGCATCGTTACTGGCGCTACGGCCCGATGCCGACCCAACTCGCGCCGACCAGCGGCACTATGGGCTACGGCCTTCCCGCCGCGGTCGCTGCCGCGCTGCGCTTCAAGGACCGCCCGGTCGTCTGCGTTGCCGGCGATGGCGACTTCCTGATGAACGGCCAGGAACTTGCGACCGTGGCGCAATACGGGGCTGATCTCCTCGTTATCCTCGTCGACAACGGGTCCTACGGCACCATTCGGATGCACCAGGAGCGTGAGTATCCGAAGCGAATCAGCTCAACCGAGCTGAAGAACCCTGACTTCGCCGCTCTTGCCATCGCATACGGTGGGTGGGCCGAGACGGTTGAAACGACGGAAGCTTTCACGCCCGCGCTCGACAAGGCGATGAAGACGAAGGGTGTCCGGCTCCTACACTGCAAGACCGACGTCGAGGTGATCAGCAACGCGACGACCATCACCAAGCTGCGCGAGGAAGCGAAGGCCTAGCCGCGAGGCCCGCTCCATCCTTGCTCGCCGATCAGCGGGACGAAGCGCACGCCGCCAAGCTTCTGCTGCATCAAGGTTCCGTCGCCGTGCTTGGTGACCTTGACCAGCTCCTGCACCCAGCCGGGTTCGCCCACGGGCATGACGATCCGCCCGCCATCAGCCAGCTGCTCGACGAAGGCCTTGGGAACATGGCTTCCACTTGCAGCAGCGACAATCGCGTCGAAGGGTGCCTCATTCGGACAGCCCCTGGTGCCATCGCCTTCGACAATCTCGACATTGTCGTAGCCGAGCCGCTTCAGCCGCTCGCGCGCGAAGTCGATCAGATCATGGTGGCGCTCCATGCCGATCACCTTCCTGGCGATCCGGCTGATCACCGCGGCCGCGTAGCCTGAGCCCGCACCGACCTCGAGCACCTTGTTACCAGGCTTGATCTCGGCCGCCTGAATCGTCAGCGCGACGATATAGGGTTGGGAGATAGTTTGCCCGGCCTCGATCGGCAGCGGGTGGTCGCCATAGGCGAGGTGTGCGTATTTCTCGCCGACAAACGCCTCGCGCGGCACCGTGCGGAAGGCTTCGAGGATCTCGGGCTCGGTGATTCCGCGGCGCCTCAGCTGCCCTTCGACCATTGCCTCGCGCTCGCTCGCGAAGTCTGTCATGGCCCGACTCTGCGCCAAAAGAGCGATGCCGGGAAAGGGTATTCCAATGGTTGCCGTCGATGTGAGGTTTTCGGGCGCCGTTCCGGAAAATTACGAACGCTACATGGTGCCGTTGCTGTTCCGGCCCTACGCGGAAGAAGTCGCGAAGCGAGCGGCGGCGCTGGGGCCGCAACACATTTTAGAAACCGCAGCAGGCACAGGCGTCGTCACCAATGCGCTCGTCCGGGCCCTACCCAACGCGGATATCGTCGCAACGGACCTTAACCAGGCAATGCTCGATGTCGCCGCCACCCGCGTTGCCTCACCGAAAGTCTCTTTCCGACAGGCCGACGCGCTCGACCTTCCGTTCGAGGACGGTACCTTCGACCTTGTGGCTTGCCAGTTCGGCGTGATGTTCTACCCTGACAAGGTTCAGGGGAATTCCGAAGTCCGCCGAGTGCTGCGCGACGGCGGTCATTATCTGATTGCCATCTGGGACGCGATCGAACGCAACCCGATGAGCGATCTCACCCAGCAGACGATGATCGAGCAATTCCCGGACAGTCCCCCGATGTTCATGAAGCGTGGGCCGTTCAGTTATTACGAACCCGAGTGGATCGAGCGCGATCTGCAGGCCGCGGGTTTTTCCAATATCTCAATTGAGACAGTCGGCCTGTTGAGCCGGAGTGGCTCGGCCGATGAAGCCTCGCGGGGCCTCTGCTACGGTTCGCCGATGCGCATCGAGCTGGAAGAATATGGCGCCGACGCGCTCGATAATGTTTTCGCCGAGCTATCGAAGTCGGCGCAAAGATTCGAGAGTCCGAACGGGTTCGAAGCGCCGATGTCGGCCCATATCGTCACGGCGACTAAATAAGTCCCGCCAGCGGGCTCGACGGGTCGGCGTATCGGCGCTTCTGCATTCGCCCGGCGAGATAGGCGAGCCGCCCCGCCTCGACTGCCGCCTTCATCGCGCGCGCCATGAGCACCGGCTCTTTCGCCTCCGCGATCGCGGTGTTCATCAGGACGCCGTCGCAACCGAGCTCCATGGCCTGAGCGGCGTCGCTTGCCGTGCCAACGCCCGCATCGACCAAGACCGGGACGCCTGCGCCTTCCACGATAAGGCGGATGGTCACGCGGTTCTGGATGCCGAGGCCCGATCCAATCGGCGCGCCCAAGGGCATGATCGCCACTGCTCCCGCTTCCTCGAGCTGCTTCGCGGCGATCGGGTCGTCGACGCAATAGACCATCGGCTCGAAGCCCTCCTTCACAAGGGTCTCGGTCGCCAGCAGAGTCTCGCGCATATCCGGATAGAGCGTCTTCGCCTCGCCCAGCACCTCGAGCTTCACGAGATTCCAGCCGCCCGCCTCGCGCGCCAGCCGAAGCGTGCGGATCGCCTCCTCTGAGGTGAAGCATCCCGCGGTGTTGGGCAGGTACGTGACCTTGGCGGGGTCGATAAAATCCGTCAGCCGGGGTTGTTTGGGGTCTGAAATGTTCACCCGCCGGACGGCGACGGTGACAATCTCGGCGCCCGATGCTTCGACCGCCGCCGCATTCTCCTCAAGGTTCTTATACTTGCCCGTGCCCACGATCAGCCGCGAGCTGAACGTCCGACCCGCCACGGTCCAGGTGTCCGCCTTGATGTCTTGCTGCAGCGTCACTCAGCCGCCTCCAACGAAATGTACAATCTCAAGCCGGTCGCCTTCTTCGACGCGCACTTCATCGAATGTCCCACGCGGCACAATCTCGAGATTCCGTTCGACCGCCACCTTGCGCGGATCAACACCCAGCCCATGCAGCATGTCAGAAAGTGTCACCCCGACCGTCACGTGCCGGAGGTCACCGTTTAGGTGAATCGCGAT
>JAFBAM010000072.1 GCA_019247755.1 Sphingomonas sp. | reverse complement strand
ACCTTCTTCGTCAATGACAAGCTGGTTGCGGCCTATGACTGGGCGACGCTGGAGCCATTCCTGAAGGACGCCGGAAGCTAGAAATGGCCACTGGGGAGGGCATCGAAGTTTGAGGATTCGGCGGCTCAAGCTCAGCGGCTTCAAGAGCTTCGTCGAGCCGGCGGAGCTCCGGATTGAGCCGGGTCTGACCGGCGTCGTTGGTCCCAACGGCTGCGGCAAGTCGAACCTCCTTGAGGCCATCCGCTGGACGATGGGCGAATCCAGTCCGAAGTCGCTTCGCGGCGGCGGGATGGACGACGTGATCTTCGCCGGGACCGCAACGCGCCCGCCGCGCGACTTCGCCGAAGTCTCGATCCTCGTCGAGCGCGACACCGGCGACGACGGCGGCAGCGGCGAAAGCGAGGTTACGCGCCGGATCGAGCGCGGAGCGGGCTCCGCCTACCGGATCGACGGCCGCGACGTCCGGGCGAAAGATGTCGCCCTGCTATTCGCCGACGCGGCGACCGGCGCGCATTCGCCGGCGCTCGTTAGCCAGGGGAAGATCGGCGCGGTCATCGCAGCCAAGCCGGTTGAGCGGCGCCAGCTGCTCGAGGAAGCGGCGGGCATTTCCGGACTCCATGCTAGGCGCAAGGATGCGGAGCAGAAGCTGCGCGCGGCCGAAGCGAACCTCACGCGGCTGAGCGAAATCCTGGGCGATCAGGAACAGCGCGCGGCGCAGTTGAGGCGCCAGGCGCGCGCCGCCGAGCGGTATCGCAAGCTCACTGACCAGATCCGCGGTGTCGAGGCGAGGCTGCTCCATGCGCGCTGGACGGAGGCGCAGCAGGCTGCCGAAGCCGCGACTGCCGAGGCGCAGGCGGCGGCCGAGGAAGTCGAACGGATCCACCAGGCGATCGTCGACGCGCAGGCCGCCCATGACCGCGCCAACGAAACGCTGACCGCCAAACGCAACGCCCTGACCGAGCTGCGCGAGCAGGGACATAAACTGGCTCACCAACTAGCCGCAGCGCGGGCACGACGCGATACGGTGGCGCGCCGGCTTGCCGAGCTTGATCGACTCGATGCGTCGCTGGCCGGGGACATCCAGCGCGAAGAGGCTCTGAAAGGCGACGCAGCGCGGGCAATCGCCGCGCTCGATGAGGAGCGAGCGGCGATCGGCAAGCGGCTCGAAGATTCGGAAGCGCACTCCGCACGTATCGCGACGGAACTCAGCAATGCCGAAGCGGTATCGCGCGAAGCCGAGGCAGCACTCGCGGAACTGCTGGCGCGTCAGGCCGCCATGCGCGCCGAGCGGCGCGTTGCGGAGGCGGCGCTGGAAGCAGCGCGGGCCCAGCTCGGCCGCACGGAGCGCGAGCGGCAGAAGCTCGCCGACCAGCTGCAAGCGCTAGGCGACGGCAGCGATCAGGTTCAGGCGCGGGACGAAGCCGAGGAAAACGCCAAAGCGGCCGGCGAAGCCCTGACCGCAGCCGAGGCGCGGCGGGTCGAGGCCGAGCAGGGCCGAGCATCTGCCGCGGAAGCGCGCGATTCTGCCGAGAGCCAGCTAGCGTCGGCACGTGCAGCGCTGTCCGCAGCGCGATCCGAGCATGACGCGCTGGCCCGGGCATTGGAGCATGGCAGGGGCGCCGCGATCGCGAGCCTCAAGGCAGAGCCTGGCTATGAACGGGCACTCGCGGCCGCGCTTGGAGAGGATGCCGACGCAGCGATCGGCGGCGATGGACCGCGTCATTGGCGGGGGAGCGAGCCGTTGCCGGGCGACCCAGCCCTGCCTCCCGGCACGCAGAGCCTTGCCGATCATGTCAGCGCACCGAAGGAGTTGCTGCGGCGCTTGAAGCAGGTGGCGGTAGTCCAGGAAGATGCTGGCCAGTCGCTCGCGGTCGGCCAGCGGCTGGTGACACTCGATGGGAAGCTGCGTCGCTGGGACGGCTTTGTTGCGGTCGGGACAGGCGCTGCAGCTGCGGAACGGCTACTCCGCGCCAACCGATTGTCGCAGCTCGCCGACGAGCTACCAGCATTCGAGAGAGCCGTGGCGGAAGCTTCGTCCCAGCGCGACGCGGTGCTCGCCGCGATGGAGCAATGCCGAAAGGATGCTGACGAGGCGCGGACCGCGGCGCTGGCGGCGGAGCGCGATGCACGCGAAGCTGCGCGGGCAATCGACGCGGCGGCCGCTGCGCTGGAGCGGATCGAAGCGCAGCGCGGCAGCCTGGTGCAGCGTCAGGGCGACCTTGCGCCAGTGCTGGACGCATCGCGCGAGGCGGTGACCGCTGCCGAACGTTCGCTCGCTGCCCTCCCCGATCCTGCAGCGCTTGAGAAGGATGTCGAAGATTCGCGCGGCAGTGCCGCGACGGCGGCGTCGGCCGTTGCCGACAAACGAGCCGAAGCGGCGACCAAGGCCCGCGAGACAGCTGCGGACCGCGAGCGCCACAGTGCTGCAGGCCGCGAACAGGCCGAGTGGCGCAAGCGCCAGGCGGACGCCGAGCAGCGGCTCGCAATGGCGGTCGAGCGCCAGAACAACCAGGCGGCCGAGCGCGCCGACCTGTCGAAGGAACCGGCGGAGCTCGACGCCAAAATCGCCGAACTGGAGCATGCCAACGACCAGAGCCAGGTGCGGGTCGGGGAGGCGAGCGCGGCCGAGCGCGAGGCGGAAGAAGCCGTCGTCCTAGCGGCTCAGCAGGTTTCCCAGGCGAACGAGCGTTCCGCCGACACACGGGAGCGGCGGGCAGCGGCAGCGGCGCGGGCGGAGGCACAGCAGGCCCGAAGCGCCGAGTTCGCCCGCCAGGCCGTCGACAAGTTCGAAGTCGTCCCGCAGCGACTACCGGAGAAGCTCGGCTTCGATGCGAACGAGCCTCGCAATGGTGATGACGAAGCGGCAACGCTCGAACGGCTAACGGCGGAGCGCGAGCGGATCGGCCCAGTCAACCTTGTCGCCGAGCAGGAGCTCGCCGAGCTCGACGCCGCGCGAACCAAAGGCGCGGAGGAAGCCGACGAGCTGACCCAGGCCATCAACCGGCTGCGCGGCTCGATCGGCAACCTGAACCGTGAAGGACGCGTCCGGCTTCTGGACGCCTACGAGAAGGTCGACGGCCACTTCCGGCGGCTGTTCACGACATTGTTCGAAGGGGGTCAGGCTCATCTCGAACTGGTCGAGAGCGACGACCCGCTCGAGGCCGGGCTCGAGATTATGGCCCAGCCGCCGGGCAAGAGGCTGTCGACGCTGACTTTGTTGTCGGGCGGCGAGCAGGCGCTGACCGCGGTCGCTTTGATCTTCGCGATCTTCCTCACCAACCCGGCGCCGATTTGCGTGCTCGACGAGGTCGATGCGCCGCTCGACGACGCCAATGTCGAGCGATTCTGCGAGCTGCTCCAGCGCATGGTCCAGGAGACCGACACGCGCTACCTGATCGTGACCCACAATGCGGTGACGATGAGCCGGATGGACCGGCTCTATGGCGTGACGATGATCGAGAAGGGTGTGAGCCGCCTGGTGTCGGTCGACCTTGGCGGCGCGGAGACCCTGCTCGCGGCGGAATAAATGCGCCGGCTACTGATCCTCCTCGCCTGCCTCGCGCTGACGGCGTGCTGGTACGGCGACCGCCTATATACCCCGTCCGACGCAAGGCCGGCGATCCGCCCGGGCGTGTATCGCGCCACTGCAGAAGATGAGGCGCCGAAGGCCTATCGCATTTCAATCGAGCCCGACGGGATGACCAAGCTCGACGGGGGCGAGACGACAGATTTGATGGGGTTCAGCCCGCTCGATTCCGTGCGGGGAACCTATGTCGCGTGGCTGCCGCTCAAGGACAAAGAGCCGGATGAGCGTGGAGAGTTGCAGATATATCTGCTGATGATGCGTGCCGGCCCCGACGAGTACCGGATCTATCCGCCCGAATGTAAGGATTCGGGCGCCGACCTTGCACGGAAGAATGGCGCGACGGTCGAGGAAGGGACGTCGCCGGCCTGTTATTTCACCAGCAGGTCGGATGTTGAAAAGGCCCTGCGGTCGCTTCCCCTCGATGAGCACTCTGCTTCTACGCTCAAGCGGATACCGTAGATTCTGCTATTGCGAATGACTATCAATAACGTTAGGCGGTTCTCAAGAAGTCCAAAGGGGAACGAATGGACCGCGTGTGTACGTATGCGTTTGCCGCGGTTCTTCTATGCGGCGCGCCGCCAGCCCTCGCTGCGGAGGCAAACGCCACCGCTGATGCGTCGGCCGAAGCCGGTGCGGGCCCCGACATCGTCATCACGGCGGACCGCATTCCCTATGGTGTGAAGGTTACGACCAGCGCGACCAAGACGCCGACGGACATCCGCAACATTCCGCAGGCGATGACGATCATTTCGAACGCGCAGATCGGCGACCAGCAGATCCGGTCGGTCGGCGAGCTTCTGCTGTTCGTTCCCGGCGCCTCCTACAATTCGGGCGAGGGCAACCGCGACACGATCGTGCTTCGCGGCAATTCGAGCACAGCCGACTTCTTCGTCGATGGCGTGCGCGACGACGTCCAGTATTTCCGCGATTTCTACAACGTCGATCGCGTGGAGGTACTGAAGGGACCAAACGCGATGATTTTCGGCCGTGGCGGTGGCGGCGGTATCCTGAACCGCGTCCTGAAGCGGCCGAGCTTCAATGTTGCGCGCGGCGCGATCGTATCGGCCGACGGCTGGGACTCGCGGCGCTTGAGCGGCGACTTCGATCAGCCGCTGTCAAACGCGATCGGGCTGCGGCTCAATGGCGTCTACGAGAATAGCGACAGCTTCCGCCGTCACGTCGATCTGAAGCGCTATGGGATCAATCCGACGGTTGCGCTGCTGGCGGGCCCGGACACGCGGATCGATCTCAGCTACGAATATTTCCACGACCGCCGGACGGCCGACCGAGGCGTTCCGGCCGACGGGAACGAGCCAGTGCGGGGTCATACGCGCGACTTCTTTGGCGATCCGGACGACAGCTTCGCGAAGGCCAACGTCAATGTTGCAACCCTGGCGATCGAGCACCGCTTTAGTGATGGCCTGACGCTCAGGAACAGGACGGTGTTCGGCGATTACGGCAAGTTCTACCAGAACATCTATCCGAACAGCTTCAATCCGGTGACGGGCCGCGTCGCACTTGCCGGTTACAACAATCGCAACGACCGGAAGAACCTGTTCAGCCAGACCGACCTCGTCTGGGAGAACAAGCTCTTCGGGATCGACCAGACGATGCTGGTCGGCTTCGAGGCCGGCCGCGAGCGTTCGCGCAACCGGCGCCTGACGGCGACCGTCATCAGCCCGTCCAGAGTGCCGATCAGCGACCCGACCGTCGATGCCGACGTTATCTTCTCGGCGCTGGCAAGCGACGCCAACAATCGCGTCCATGCAACGGTCGCGGCGCTCTACGCTCAAGACCAGATCCGGCCCGCCAGCTGGCTCGAGATCGTGGCGGGACTTCGCTTCGACAGCTTCAAGGTCGATGTCGACGACCTGCGAGCTGCCGGTGGAAAATTCACCCGCCGCGACCGCCTCTGGTCGCCGCGCCTCGGCCTCGTTCTCAAGCCGACCGACAATCTCTCCATCTACGCCAGCTACAGCCGCTCATACTTGCCGCAATCGGGCGACCAGTTCAGCGCACTCACCTCGATCACCGAAGGGCTGAAGCCCGAGCGGTTCGACAATTATGAGGTCGGCGCGAAGCTGCAGCTGCCGGGGGGCCTGCTGGCGACCGCCGCCGTCTACCGGCTCGACCGCACCAA
>JAFBAM010000240.1 GCA_019247755.1 Sphingomonas sp. | reverse complement strand
AAGCGGGAATCCCGCTTCTTCTTGTTCGAAAGGTTTGAAGCGGGACCCCCGCTTTCGCGGGGGTGACGAGTGGGTCAGGCAGAGTCCACCGCGTAATCCTCGCCGTAAAATTTGCTCGTGCTGCGGGTGTGGAAGGTGATGGCTTTGATCGGGTCGTATTTCGGCTTGCCGAGGCCCGGTAGCACCTCGAGCATTTCGTCTTCCCAGACGTAGACCGCGATCGGAAATGAGACGCGCGGCGTCGCGCGGTGCGAGCCGTCTGCCGGCTTGCCGACGCGGTGCGTCGTCGAGGGCAGGAGATCGTTGGTGATCCGCTGCATGTAGTCGCCGGTGTTGATGATGATCGAGCCATGCGGCGCGCGCATTCGCACCCATTTGCCCGTCCGGTGATTCCACACCTGCAGCCCATCGACTTTGGTTGCGGGGAGAATGGTGAAAAGGTCCACGTCCTCGTGGCCGAGCAGGCGGCCAGCGCCCGACGCGTCCTGCTCGCCGGTCATCGGCGGATAGTAATTCGCCCGCAGGCCGAAGTTGGTGCGCGTCAGCTTGTCGTCATAGGCATGAGCATCGGTGCCCAACCCCTGGAGCATCGCCTGCGCGATCGGCTTGAACAAAGGCTCGTGAGCGAGGACCAGCCTGCGGAATCGTTGCTCGTATTCGGCGTTCGGCCAGAATCGTTCGGCACAGAACGGCCCGTCGCGTTGCTGCGGAATGTCGAACGCTCGCCGGCACCACACCCAACCCTCGACCAGGTCGGGATGGATGTCACTGGTTTCCTCGATCGGGAAATAGCCTTGGTTGACCGAACCGTAGCGCTCCGCACGGAAACGCATCCTCTCCTCGACCGTGGTCGAATGGAACAGGTCGAGTACCGCCTCGTGCATGTCGTCGTACAGCGCGGGATCGACACCGTGGCCAGTCAGAACCGCGAAGCCGATATCGCGCAGCGCAGCTCCGAACTCCGCGGCGAAGTGAGCCCTCTCTTTCTCATCGCCATCAAGGAAGCGCGCGAAATCGAGCGTCGCAATCTCATATTCGCCGTCGAACTCGTCAGAGTCACTTTCGGCAAGGCGATAGGTATGTGCCTTGCGGACCTGGTCGTACCGCTCGAACTCGCGGTTGACGGCCTGAACGTCGCTCATGAAGCAGCCAGCGGCGCCGTCGCGCCCTCGGCCTTGTGCTCCCGGTGTCCCTTGATCGCAGCGCGCGCCATCACGATCGCCGTATAAAACACCACGACCGTGATGAGATAGCGCAGGATATCGACGTCCATCTGTTTCACGATCAACGCCGCCACCAGCACCGCCGGGATACCGCCAAGCGTCAGCCCGACCACGATCCTGAGATCGATCTCCGGCACCTTGATGAAGCGCATGCTCGAACCTGCGCCCATCAACGATGCGCCCGACGCCATGATCGGGAAGCAATAGTGAGGGTCCATGCCCATCAGGCTGAACATCACCAGGCTCGGTGCGTAATTGCCGACTCCGAAATTCGCGAGGAGACCAAGGCCGAAACTGACGATGATCGCGATGATCGTCAGGCCCACGGGCAGGCCCGATGCGGTGCCGCCGACCGGCAACTGTCCGAGAATCCCGAGCACGTTCGCAGTGCCAGCGACGGCGAGGCCGATCGCGACCGTCATCTGCACGATCCACGCCTTTGAGCGGACCACGAGCGGAGCGCCAACTATGCCTCCCACGAAGGTCGCCATCGCCGCACCGAACAGCAGCACGGGATCGACGCGAACACCCAGCAGCCAGAGGAAGACGATGCTTTCGGCCATTGCCGGAGGAGTGAGCCCCGCGATCATGGTCGGCGGGATCAGCCGGTCAGGCACCATTTTGCGGAACTTCATCCACGCGGTGGTTTGGGCGAACGAGCTGATGCCGAACGTGTCGAAGAAATTGACAACTGCGCCCAGGGCCAGGGCCTCGAGCGTCGGCTTGGCGCGGGCCGCGATTGCCGCCCGCGCGAGCACGCTGGCGTAAACGAGGATGGCCAGCGAGAGTGGGACTAGAAGCGCGATCAGCAGCATGGCTGCATCTCGAATGTCATAAATCTTCACCTGAAACAAAAAACCCGCCGAATGGCGGGCGGGCAGTCGACGATCGCGGGGCCTTCCGATCAGTCGCGCCATCGCTCCGCGAGCGTCATGGGGCACCACCAAAGGCCGCTCAGTGAGGCTGCGGGACGCGTGATGAGCTGAAGCACGACAATTTGGTTAAGTTGGTTGTGACACGAATGACAACCATTTGTTCACCACTCGCGCGCATGAAGCGATGAGGGGTAAGATTCGCCATGGCCCAACCGGCAAAAGTCCAGCAAGAACGCCGCCGCGTCGAGCGGCTCGCACTACGCCTGACCGCAACGATGCGGGACGGCACCAAGAGCCGCGTCCAGGCGCGCGTGATCGACATGTCGACTCACGGCTGCCGGATCGAATGCTCATCGACCGTCGAGGACGATAGCTGGGTCTGGCTAAGCATCGCAGGGCTGGAGACGCAGTTCTGCCGCGTCGTGTGGCATTGCGGCGAGTTCATCGGTCTCGAGTTCGAGAAGCCGTTGGCCGATGCCGTGTTCGATCGGCTGCTCGCAGATCAGGAACAGCTGCCCGAGGGCACGATCAATGAGCTGCGCAGCATTGCCAACCGGACGCACCGGATGGCGCGCCAAGCCGAGGACCGCGACATTGCGATCCTGGCCGAGCTGTCACGCAAATGCGCCGTCGACGCAGTGATCGAGGGATTGCGCCGCGGCGCAACCGTGAAGCGCTAATCAACTAATCTATTAGTGTTGGAAAAGGGGCCGCCCGACTTAGGCGGCCTTTTTCTGTCCGTTCAGGATGTAGCCGACGCCGCCGGCTTCCTCGATGCGCTCGGCGAGTGTCCCGCGCGGCAATTCTTCCTCAAACGCCCAGGCGAGCACGGCCTCGAGCTGCTTGATGGTGGCATCGTCGCACATGCCCTCGAACGCCAGCTTCACGACCGGCTTCATCGGCGAGCGTAGCTGGATCTTCAGGCCCTGCGCCTCAACGAGACGGAGATACTCCTCGGGAGCGTCTTCGGCATCGAGCGCAAAGTCGTAGGCGGCGCTCAGGCCCTCATACAGAGCGGCGTTGGCGCGGATCTTCGCGAGGCGAGCCTCGTCGGTCTTGGCGCGCACTTCAGTGAGTTTCTTCTGCAAGGTTCCCTCCGATGCACTGGCGGACTCGGGTTGCTTCCTGGCCGGCTTTTCCACCACCAGTTCTTCGGCGATGGGTTCCTCGGTGGCGATCTCTTCCTCGGCCGGCTGTTCGGCAACCAACTCCTCAATCTCTTCAAGGACCGGCTCTTCTTCGATTTCCTCGACGGCCGGATCTTCGAATTCCTCGACGACTGGCTCATCGATGTCCTCCGCGACAGGTTCTTCGACCTGCTCGGCGGGGGGTTCCTCGGGTTCCGGCTCGACGACGGGTTCGACCTTCACCGGCTGGCTACCGTAGAAGCCCGTGAGCCCGGCCAGGCTATCGAACAACTTCGAGAAGCCAGGCGCCGCCTTGGCGACAGCCGCGGCAACCGGCGGTTCCTCGTCAGCCTCTTCGGGGACGGGCTCCTCGATCACCGCTTCGGGTTCTTCGACCGCTTCAGCAACGGGTTCCTCGACCTCTTCGGCGACCGGCTCTTCAATCTCCTCGACGGCCGGTTCCTCGACTTTCTCGGCGACAGGCTCTTCGACCTCTTCGGCAACGGGCTCTTCGAGAACCTCGGGCTCAGGCTCGGCTTTCTTCGCGCTCTTCTTGGCCGGCTTGGCGGGAGCTGCGTCAGTACTGACGAAGGCATAGACATAATCGACCCAGGCGCCGCCCGCGCTCAGGGGAAGGAGCGTCACCCAGCAGCGGGCTGGCTCGCCATCGGCCTCATATTCATCCTCGAAAGCGAGGAAGTCGCGAGAGATGGCGACGATCGGAAGCTTCTTGGCGATGTTGGAGAGGATCGATGGGCTGGGCGCATCGATGATCCGTTCGACCCGCTCCTCGCTCGCCAGGCCTTCACCAAGATGGCGCACTTCGGCGTCGTGCCCGCCGCTGATCAGCTCGAGCAGGATCGAGGTCGGTCCCGCGTCGGAAAGCTCCAACGGGTCAAGGTCGTGGAGCGGCGGGAATTCCTTGTCGCCGCGAATCGACAGCCAATAGTTGAGCACGCTGGCGTG
>JAFBAM010000102.1 GCA_019247755.1 Sphingomonas sp. | reverse complement strand
GGCCTGGATGAAGTCGCGGACGCGATCGCGCCATTCGGTCTCTTGCGCGCTGAGGCTGAAATCCATGGCCGCGGCCTATCAGCAACAGTGTCAGTTGGCTATGAGTGAGCCATGGGGAGACTTTCAGGCAAGGTCGCGATCGTCACGGGCGCGGCATCGGGGATTGGCAAAGCGACGGTCGAGCTGTTCCGGAGCGAGGGCGCGACGGTCGTCGGTGCTGACGTCAGCGAGGGTGCCGACACGCACGCCGACGCCGGCAGCGAAGCGGACGTGAAGCGGCTGGTCGAAGAGACGGCGGCCAAGCACGGCCGTCTCGACATCTTCTTCGCCAATGCCGGAATCTCGGGTGGCTGGGCCACAATCAACGACCAAACCGCCGCCGACTGGGCCGAGATCCTGCGCATCAACCTGATCGGCCCGTTCCTCGCAGTCAAATATGCGGGCCCGGTCATCGCCAAAAACGGAGGCGGTTCGATCATCTGCACCGCGAGCGTCGCGGGCCTTCGTTCGGGCGCGGGCGGCGCGGCTTATTCGGCGTCCAAGGCCGGCGTGATCAACCTCGTGCAGACCAGCGCCCAGCAGCTCTACGGCAGCGGCGTCCGCGTCAACGCAATCTGCCCCGGCCTGATCGAAACCGGCATGACCAAGGGCATTTACGACATGGCCAAGGCAGCCGGCCAGGAACCGCGCATCGGGGAGCTCAATCCGCTCAACCGGGGCGGCGAGCCTAGCGAAATCGCAAACGCGGCCCTGTTCCTCGCCTCGGACGAATCAAGCTACGTCAACGGCGCGGCGCTGGTCGTCGACGGCGGGCTGTCGAGCAGCCACCCGACCACCCGGCGCTTCGACCTCCGGATGCTTTGAGCCGCGAAGGTTCGGAACGAGCGACCGGATCGCCGGCGCGGCCATCCTGACCATGATCGCGATGCTGGCAGCAGCGAATAATGAACCGATGAGCGCCGGATAGGGCTCGTAGAACCAGTACATCAGGGTCAGGAGCGACAGCATTGTCGCCATCTGAACAGCGCCCATCGCGACAATCGCAGGACGGCTGCGCCAGGTCAGCGCCAGTGCGACCGTCATCAAGTCTCCGAGGAAGTAATAGCGCTCGAGCATCTTCGGCAGCAGGAAGGGCAGCATTGTTCCCGCCAGGGCGCCGAGTAGGATGAGCTTGCGTGGGCTGCGCACATTCCGAGCCGCCATCGCGGCAATCGCGACGGCCGCCGCTCCTGCCGCGACATAGCCGAGCCAGAACCAGTCTCTCGACGGATGGTTGGCGAACATCGTCCCGAACATCCACGGGTTCGCGAGCCTTCCCGGAATCTTGTCCCAGGCGGCCTGGTCCAGATACACCGTCAGCAGCTTCATCCCCGGCCAGCCCATTGCGAAGGGTGGCACGAGGGTTGCGAGGAAGACCAGCGCGGGCACAGCCCACTGCCACAAGGGCGCGCGGCGGCCGATCATCGCGCCGACAATGACTGGCGCAATGAACGCTGCCTGGGCCTTGAACGCCATCGCGACGCCGCACCACACCATTGAAACGAGCGTCCGACCGCGGATCATCGCCGCCAAAGCGAACACGCATGCGCCGGCCCAGAGCGCATCGCACTGGGCGAGCAAGGCATCGTTGAACACGACGCTCGGCAACACAAGTAGCAGCCAAGCGTTCCTCCGCGCGACACCCGCAGCTTCGAGAAGTTTGGCGAATGCCAGCGTCAGGAACAGGGTCCCGGCGACCGACAAAATCTTGATGATCGTCATCGGCGTCGCGAAGCTCGCCGCGAGCGATCCGGCTGCCAGCAAGTACAGATATGCCGGCTCGTAGTTGCTGAACGGATGCGCGAAGGCACCGACAGGGCCGTAATGCACGATGTGCGCGAACCAGGGCTCGAGGAAGATGCCCATGTCCGGCGGCCGCACGTTCCAGAACATTGCCCGCGCGATCGCTGCCAGACAGAGGATGGCGACAAGATGCAAGGGCGACCCGCGCTCCTGCGCAGGAGCAACCTGGACGTCGCCAGCCAATGGGAACGGCGCATTCATCTCGCCGCTCCCATCGCATTTTCAAATTAAGATAATCTAAGCCGTGGCGCTCCCCCGCTCAGGTCACGGGCTTCGACGGCGCACCCTCGGCAGCACAATCGCCGCTTACGTTCGTGACAACCTTCGGTGGCTTGCCCGGCCCTTGCGAGGTTACTTCGGTCATCCGGGTGCAGGTTTTCGATCCGTTACTGGTCGAAACCACCGTCACGCTCGAGCCCCCTGCCGGTGCATTGTCATAGGCGGCAACGTTCAGCCCCGGCGCTCCGGTAACGGGCAGCTTCGCAGTTCGATTGATCTCGCGCATCATTGCGTCGATCTGCCGCTGCACGCCGAACATGGTCCGGTCGAACAAGCCGAAAGCCGGAAAACCGGCGGCAAAGGGCGCGGGAGTGACGGTCACCTTCGGCGCGATATCGCCGACGTAGTCGACGCGGATATTCGACCCGTCGGGCAGCGGAACGTTCATTGTGTGGCGGTCCTGGCTCGCAGCGGCTGCGGCACCGGTAATCGCGACGGCGCCCAGACCCGCCAGGACGAGGCCGATAGCTTTATGCATCTGGCATCCTCCATGATTGGATGATCTGAGGCCCACGAATTTATCCGGCGAACCTGAACGGCGGATTTCAGGAAGGGGCGCATTGCAGGCTTTTAATCTGCAAGGAGCTCGCAGAACTTGGCGAGGTCGATGTTCCCGCCGGACACGACGCAGACGATCGGCCCCTCGCCCGCTTCCCCGGTCAACGCAGCAGCCAGCGACAGCGCGCCGGCGCCCTCGGCGATCGCGCGCGACTTCTCCGCGATGAGCCGCATCGCATCGGCGGTTTGCTTGAGCGTCACCGTGATTGCGCCGTCGGTCACCGGCCGCATCCGCTTCCACATCCGTTCGGTCACGCTTTTGCCGCCCGCGCCATCGACGAAGCTCGCTTCCCAGTCCGCATATTTCTGCGGCCCGCCTTCACGAAGCGAAAGTGCGTAAGGCGCGGCCGTCTCGGGCTCAGCCCCGAGTACCCTCGTGTCGGGCTTCTTCGCCTTGATGGCGCTGCCGACGCCGGTGATCAGACCGCCGCCGCCAATCGCGCAAATCACGGTGCGGACGTCGGGGCAATCCTCGAGGATTTCGAGGCCCATCGTGCCGTGCCCGGCGATGAAGTCGTGATTGTCGAAAGGATGGACGAAGGTCGCGTCCAGACCGGGAAATTCGTGCGTTTCCGCCGCCACCCAGGCGCGGTCGTAGGAGACCGGTACGATTTCCGCACCCAGCGCTCGCATCCGGTCGAGCTTGGTCTGTGGCGCGGTCTCGATCGCGACCACGGTGCAGGGAATGCCGAACGCCCGCGCGGCATAAGCGACGCCCTGACCGGCATTGCCGGCGCTGATCGTCCACACGCCTTTGGCTCGTGCTTCGTCCGACAGGGCGGCGACCGCGTTGGCGCCGCCGCGGATCTTGTAGGCGTTGGTCGGCTGGAGGTTCTCGAGCTTGAGGTAGATGCCGTCGTCGAACTCCACGAGCGGCGTCCGCAGCACCGTGCCTTTGATCCGCTCGCGCGCCGTCTCGATGTCCTGAAGCGCAATCGGCCGTACGGGTGGAATCATCGCTTCGCCTCTCCTCGTCGCCCCTTTGTCATGCTGAACTTGTTTCAGCATCCATTTTGTTCGTAGGGCATCGCGGTCTCAAAAATGGACCCTGAAACGAGTTCAGGGTGACGGGTAGAAGAATGAAGACTCAGCAGCTCCTTAACTACGAGCGCGATCGCTGGATCGCTGGCGACGGCAACCTTTCCGAGATTCCGAGCGCAATCGACGGCGCGCCGGTGGCGATGACCGGTTCCAGCGGGCTCGATTTCGGAGCCATGCTCCGTCACGCCCGCGAGGTCGGCGGGCCCGCGCTGCGCAAGCTGACATTCCACGACCGCGCGCGAATGGTGAAGGCGCTCGGCCTCGCGATCATGGCCCGCAAGGAAGAGCTGTACGAGCTCAACTATTTGACCGGCGCGACGCGCAAGGACGGCTGGATCGACATCGAAGGCGGGGCGGGAACGCTCTTTTCCTTCTCCTCGAAGGGCCGGCGCGAGCTTCCGGACGCCCACGTGCTGCTCGACGGCCAGCTCGAAGGCCTCTCGAAGAACGGCACGTTCGTCGGCCAGCACATCTACACGCCCCTCCAGGGCGCGGCGGTGCACATCAACGCCTTCAACTTCCCCGTGTGGGGAATGCTGGAGAAGCTCGCACCGACCCTGCTCGCGGGCGTTCCGGCAATCGTGAAGCCGGCCACCGCAACGGCCTATCTATGCGAAGCCGCGTTCAAGATCATGATCGAGGCGAACGTCCTCCCCGCCGGTGCGATCCAGCTGATCGTCGGCGGCGTTGGCGATCTGTTCGACCATCTGACAGGGCAGGACGTCGTCAGCTTCACGGGTTCTGCGTCGACGGCGTTGAAGCTCCGCACGCACCCAACCGTCGTCCGCGAGTCCGTCCGCTTCGTTGCCGAGCAGGATAGCCTCAACGCCTCTCTGTTGGGGCCTGACGCGGCGCCGGGGACGCCGGAGTTCGACCTGTTCATCAAGGAAGTCGCGACCGAGATGACGGTCAAGGCGGGCCAGAAGTGCACGGCCATTCGCCGCGCAATGGCGCCGGCGCAATATCTCGACGCGGTCCAGCAGGCGCTGGCCGAGCGGCTCGCCAAGACCAAGGTCGGCGACCCGCGCGTCGAGGATACGCGCATGGGCGCGCTTGTCAGCCTCAGCCAGCTCGACGACGTGCGGGAAAAGATCGCACAGCTCGAAGCAGCTGGCGCGCGCATCGTCGCGGGCGACCCCAATGCCGATCCGCCTGTGCCGGGGGGTGCATTCCTGCCGCCGGTGCTTCTGCGCACCGCCGACCCGTGGAAGACCGAGGCGGTCCACGACTGCGAGCCGTTCGGCCCGCTCTCGACCATCATGCCCTACAAGGACATGGCCGACGCGGTCGCGCTCGCGAAC
>JAFBAM010000020.1 GCA_019247755.1 Sphingomonas sp. | reverse complement strand
CGGCTCTACATCACCGACGGTGTCGACATCGCCAAGGAATTCTACCTTGCGCTGTTGGTCGACCGCGAAACCGGCCGGATCGCCGTCGTCGCCTCAACCGAAGGCGGCATGGAGATCGAAAAGGTCGCCCACGACACGCCGCAGAAGATCGCAACCATCACCATCGATCCTGCGACCGGGCTGATGCCGCATCACGGCCGCGCCGTTGCGGCCGCACTTGGCCTCAGTGGCGACCTCGCCAAGCAGGCGGGCAAGGTGCTCGGCAGCCTCTACCAGGCATTCCTCGGCACCGACGCTTCGCAGGTCGAGATCAACCCGCTCGCGATCGACGACAAGGGCCGGCTGCTGGTGCTCGACGCCAAGGTCGGCTTCGACAATAATGCCGAGTTCCGCCACCCGGACCTCGAGCAGCTCCGCGACCTGACCGAAGAAGAGCCGATGGAGATCGAAGCGTCGAAGTACGACCTTTCGTACATCAAGCTCGACGGTTCGATCGGCTGTATGGTCAACGGCGCAGGCCTCGCCATGGCGACGATGGACATCATTAAGCTGGAAGGCGGCGAGCCGGCCAACTTCCTCGATGTCGGCGGCGGCGCTTCGAAGGAGAAGGTCACGGCGGCGTTCAAGATCATCCTCAGCGACCCTGCGGTGAAGGGCATCCTGGTCAACATCTTCGGCGGGATCATGCGCTGCGACATCATCGCCGACGGCATCGTCGCCGCGGCCCGTGAAGTGTCTCTGAACGTGCCGCTGGTCGTCCGCCTCGAGGGTACGAACGTCCAGCAGGGCAAAGACATTCTCGCGTCGTCCGGCCTGCCGATCATCGCCGCCAACGACCTTGGCGACGCGGCGAAAAAGATCGTCGCGGAAGTGAAGGCACCGGTCGCGGCTTAAGGGGGTAGCGAAATGAAGGTTCTCGTCGCGGTCAAACGCGTCATCGATTACAACGTGAAGCCGCGCGTGAAGATGGACGGCTCGGGCGTCGATCTCATGAACGTCAAGATGAGCATGAACCCCTTCGACGAAATCGCCGTCGAGGAGGCCATCCGCCTCAAGGAAAAGGGCGTAGCGACGGAGATCGTCGCGCTGTCGATCGGGCCTGCCAAGGCGCAGGAGACGCTCCGCACCGCCCTGGCGATGGGCGCCGACCGCGCGATCCTCGTCCAGACCGAGGAAGAGGTCGAGCCGCTCGCCGTCGCCAAGATCATCGCCAAGATTGCGGCCGAGGAACAGCCGCAGCTAGTCATTCTCGGCAAGCAGGCGATTGACGACGACAGTAATGCGACCGGGCAAATGCTGGCGGCGCTGCTCGGCTGGCCGCAGGGGACCTTCGCCTCGAAGGTCGAGATTGCGGAAGGCGCAACGGTGACCCGCGAGGTCGACGGTGGTCTCGAGACGGTGAAGCTCAACTTGCCGGCGGTCGTCACCACCGACCTGCGCTTGAACGAGCCGCGCTATGCCTCGCTGCCGAACATTATGAAGGCCAAGTCGAAGCCGCTCGCGACCAAGTCGCCGGGCGATTACGGGGTCGATGTCGCGCGGCGGCTGGAGACGTTGAAGGTCAGCGAGCCGGCCAAGCGCCAGGCGGGAATCAAGGTGGGCAGCGTCGACGAGCTGGTCGAGCGCCTCAAGGGCATGGGGATTGCGAAATGAGCGTTCTGGTCCTGGTCGAGCATGACGGAAAGAGCGTCAAGGACGCGACCCTCGCGACGGTGACCGCCGGCTCCAAGCTCGGTGAGGTTCACGCGCTGGTCGTCGGCAACAATGCCGATGGCGTTGCGCAGGCTGCGGCGAAGATCGCGGGCGTATCCAAGGTCCATGTCGCCAATTCGGCGGCACTGGAGCACCAGCTGGCCGAGGCCGCGGCGCCGGTCATCGCCAGGCTGATGGAAGGGCACGACGCCTTCCTCGCGCCCGCGACGACAACCGGCAAGAATATCGCCCCGCGTGTCGCGGCCTTGCTCGACGTCATGCAGGTCAGCGACATCCTGTCGGTCGAAGGTCCCGACACGTTCACGCGCCCGATCTACGCCGGCAACGCCATCGCGACCGTGAAGTCGAAGGACGCCAAGAAGGTGATCACCGTCCGCACGACGGGCTTTGAAAAGGCAACAGCCGAAGGCGGATCAGCCACGGTCGAGCAGGTCGACGCCAGCGGCGATCCGGGCAACAGCAGCTTCGTCAGCCTCGAAGCATCCGAGAGCGAACGGCCCGAGCTCACCAGCGCCAAGGTCATCGTGTCGGGTGGCCGCGCGTTCGGTTCTTCAGAGCAGTTTCATTCGCTGCTCGATCCGCTCGCCGACAAGCTCGGTGCCGGCGTCGGCGCGAGCCGCGCTGCTGTGGACGCGGGTTACGCACCAAACGACTACCAGGTCGGCCAGACCGGCAAGATCGTCGCTCCGGAGGTCTATATCGCGGTCGGAATC
>JAFBAM010000252.1 GCA_019247755.1 Sphingomonas sp. | reverse complement strand
CGTGACGGTCAAAAGCGCGGCGATCAAGTATAGAATGTGGCGCATCGGTAAGCCCCTTCCCGACTTCCTTCGATGCTAACACGCTAGTGGCAGCTTTCCACCCAGCGCGCACATCGGTTATCAGGTTCCTGCAAATACGGTCCAGTGGGGGCGCGTCGATGCGTATCCGACGACTTGCAATAGCAATCGCGATGAGCGAGCTGGCTTCAGTCAGCACGAACGGAAGTTCCGCTGCAAAATCGCATGCGCCGCAGCTCTTTCGCGACTGTCGCGATTGCCCTGAAATGGTTGTTATCCCTGCGGGCACATTCCTCATGGGCGCTTCGGCGTCCGAGAAAAGCTGGGCGACCGAACTCGAGCAAGCGGTGCATCGAGTCAAAGTCCGCGGATTTGCCGCTGGCCGCTTCGACGTCACGCGAGATGAGTATGCGGCGTTCGTGCGAGCGACAAAGCGACCGACGACCAAAGGGTGCGTCTTCACCGGTCGCCCAGGCGCAACGGCGGACCCGCAAGGAAGTTGGTCTTCGCTAGGTTTCAAGCAAACGGGCCGGGACCCGGTTGTCTGCGTCTCCTGGTTCGACGCGCAGGCTTACGTCGGCTGGCTGACGAAACGCACGGGCAAGCACTATCGCCTGCTCAGCGAAGCGGAGTGGGAATATGCTGCGCGCGCCGGGTCGACTACGCCCTTCTATTGGGGCCAGACTGCGGACCGGGCGCACGTCAACTACGGGCAGGAAAAGGGCTGGGGCAAAGGCGTCGCCAAAGGCAAGGACCGCTGGGTCTATACGTCTCCGGCCGGATCATTCCCGCCCAACCGCTTCGGACTCTACGACATGAGCGGCAACGTGCTTCAGTTTGTCGAAGATTGCCTTTCGCTGTCGTACAACGGCGTACCTGGGGACGGGTCCGCTTACACGGCCAATGGGGCGCTACAAGCGGCGGGTGATCTGGTGGACCTGGACGGAAAGATGTCCTGCACCTTCCGCATGGTACGTGGCGGCGATTGGGGCGACCCTCCGGAGGGAGTGAGGACCGCCGCCCGAAACTTCGCCCCCGATCCCTCCCTGGCCCTCGAAACCTACAGATCCGGCGGCGTCGGGTTTCGGGTAGCGCGTGACCTCCACCGATAGCTGCTAGAGTCAGTTTTCGACCCAAAACGGACTCTAGAGATCGTCGCGTTTTCGCAGCTCCATCGCCCGCACGGTTCTCCGGGCATAGAATGGCGTGAACGCGAGCAACGCCAGGCCAATGGCGATTTGCAGAAACGAGCCATCCGGAACGGCGTCGACAACTAGGTAGAGTCCGAGCGCACCGGGGAGGACGAGAAGCGCGATCAACGCGCCAGTTTCTTGCTGCCCAGTCCACTTTGTTGTCGCCCGCTCAACTTCTGCATCGTCTGGCGGGAGGCCGAACATGATGGAATGGTAGCTGCACTGGAGTCAGCTTTCCACCCGAACCTGCCGCTAGGCTGACTTCGGCTATCGACCATTGCCGTCATTAGATCGGCTCGCCATGCTGCGACGATGAGCCGACGAAACGTAGTTAGCTTGGTGGCAGTCGTGTTGGTTCTACCATTTCTTTGCGGCAATCGATCGGTGCCGAAGTGGCAGGGGAGCCGCAACACTGCGCTATCTTCGACAGAGAGGTGCGTGACGGCGGAGCTGGCCGCTTTTGGCCGCGTAGAAGTGGAACGCGGCGAAAAGCCGGAAGCTGGCAAGGTCCGGCTGTATTTACTCCAGCGGTACGCCGGAAAACGTCACAAGGCCGCGACAATCTACATAAACGGCGTCGAGACCTTCAGCGCACTATGGATGGACGCAACCAGCGATAAGCTAGGTAACGCGATTTGGCACAACCTGAAGCGCAGTTGCCGACTGAGCTAACGTCACCTTTCCACCCAAAGCAGACATTCGCCTCAAGACGAAAACACTGTCCTACAGCGCGCGGCTTGTGCTTCACACTCGCCGATGCGCCGTCGTGCCCGCCTCCTGTTAAACCTCGCTCCGCGGAGACCGCGCCAAAGTCACAAAGTGGAGGAAGTGGAGGGAGACCGGTTTTCACGCATTCGGTGTGACTTTCGCCTCCACCGAAGGCTCTACTTCAAGTTGGCCGGGCCGAACCCGAAGGGGATCAATTCGCCGATCCTGTGCCGCTCGGTCGCCGAGCCGTCGCCGCTGCCGCAAATGATCTCGACGTCGCGGCCACTCAGCTGTGCGGTTTCCAGGATCGCCTGCCGGCAACCGCCGCACGGCGTGCAGACGGTCGCATCCGTGCCCCCGACCACCGCGATCCGCACGACCTTGTCGAGCCCGAACTGATGCTGCGCGGTCGTCAGCGCGCTTTGCTCGGCGCAGACGCCCAGCCGGTAGCAGGCGTTCTCCATGTTCGCGCCCGTCACCACCTCGCCATCGACGGACTCGATCGCGCAGCCAACGTGGAAGTTCGAATAAGGCGCATAGGCCTTCGCCGCCGCCGCGCGCGCCAGGTCGAGCAATTGTTCATCTGTCATGCTCTTGTCTTTAGCGACCGCGATTAGGAAAAGCACGGCGCGCGGGACTCGAAGGACGTCACCCTGAACTGGTTTCAGGGTCCATTCCTCCACCCGCAGCGAGGTCCACGGAATGGATGCTGAAGCAAGTTCAGCATGACGGAAGGTTGTTGATGAGAGTTCGCTCGTTTCTCATGATCGCGGCACTGGCGCTGCTTCCATCGCCCGCGTTCGCCTGGGGCAAGACCGGGCATCGCGTCGTCGCCGCAATTGCTGACACGCAATTGAGCGGGCTTGCCCGTGCCCATGTCGAGGAGATCCTTGGTTACGGCGAGAGCCTCGATGAAGCCGCGAACTGGCCCGACGAGATGCGCGCTGCGCCGGGCACGTTCTGGCAGAAAACCGCCACGCCCTGGCATTACGTGACGCTCAACGGCATCGTCTACGACCATGCGCCGCCCGAGGGCGATGCGCTCCAGGCGCTCGACCATTTCAGCGCGGTGCTCCGCGACCCGAATGCGAGCCGCGACGACAAGCAATTGGCGTTGCGTTTCGTCGTCCACCTGGTCGGTGACCTCCACCAGCCGCTGCACGTCGGCAAATGCTGCGACAAGGGCGGCAATGACGTGAAGGTGACCTGGTTCGGCAAGCCGACCAACCTGCACGCGGTCTGGGATTCGATGCTGGTCGACGACGAGCAATTGTCCTTCACCGAGCTGGCCGCGAAGCTTGAGCGGCACATCACCAACGACGACGTGATCAAATGGTGGGATTCGAACCCCCGCGACTGGATCAGCGAAAGCGCCGAGATCCGCGACACGCTCTACCCGCCGCCCGTGAAGCCGAAGAAGCAGCGCGGGCTGAGGCTGGGCAAGCGCATGCCGCAGCTGCCCGAACTGTCCTACGACTATGTCTACAAATTCCATCCGGTGATGGAGCAAAGGCTGAGCAAGGGCGGCATCCGCCTCGCGGCCTATCTCAACGCTTTGTTCGCCGAGCCCGCGCCCGCCAAATGATCCGCAAGCTTGCCGCCGCGCTCGCGGCTATCTCCGTTGCCGCTTGCACGGCGCAGGTCGCGCCGCCCGCATCGGTCCAGCCGCGCGGGCCGGTCGAGGTGCAGATCCTCGCGTTCAACGATTTTCACGGAAACTTGCAGCTGCCCGACCCGGTCGAAGTGGCCGAGCCCGACGGCACCAAGCACAAGATCACGACCGGAGGCGTTGCGCATCTCGCTGCGCTGCTCACCGGTCTTCGCGCCGGTCATGCAAACACGATCACCCTGTCGGCCGGCGACACGATCGGCGCATCGCCTCTGATCTCGGCTTACTATCTCGACGAACCGACCATCGACGCGATGAACCTGCTCGGGCTCGAGTTCAATTCCGTCGGCAACCATGAGTTCGATCGCGGCAGTGACGAGCTGAAGCGCATGCAGTTGGGCGGCTGCGCAAAGTTCACGCGACGCGTGCCTTGCGCGGTCGAACCGTTCGGTGGTGCGCGCTTCCGCTACCTCGCCGCCAACGTGGTTCAGGCGGACGGATCGACAATCTTCCCATCGACTGGCCTCAAGACCTTCCAGACCACTAACGGTCCGATCACCATCGGCTTCATCGGCATGACGCTGAAGGGGACGGAACATCTGGTGACGCCCTCAGGCGTTAAAGGCCTGACGTTCGAGGACGAAGCCGCAACCGCCAACGCTCTGGTCCCGCAACTGAAGGCGCAAGGCGCCGACACGATCGTCCTGCTGATCCACCAGGGCGGGAAGACCAAGCAGTTCACGACCGGCAACGGCTGTGACGGGCTTAGCGGCGACATCGTCCCGATCTTGAAAAGGCTCGATCCCGCCATCGCGACCGTGATCTCCGGCCATACCCACTGGGCCTATGTCTGCCGCAACACGCCCGGCATCGCCGACGGCCGGCTGCTGACCAGCGCGGGGAAATACGCCTATTTCGTCACGGACCTGAGGCTGGACTTCGATCCGGCGAGCCATCGCCTGGTTGACCAGAGCGCGCGCAACGTCACCGTCGGCAATGGCGAGAACGGAGAGGACGCCGCCGAAAAGTCACTGGTCGATCGCTACGCCGCCGCAATCGCGCCGATCGCCAGCCGGGTCGTCGGTCATCTGACCTCGCCTGCGACGCGCGACATTCAGGACGGGGAGAGCGCCGCCACTGACCTGATCGCGGATTCGATGCTAGCCGCCACGCGCGCTCCCGAAAACGGCGGTGCGCAGATCGCGCTCGTCAATGGCACCGGCGTTCGGGTCGACCTGCCGGGCGGCGACGTCCGTTACGATGCTGCCTTCGCGATGATGCCGTTCGGGAACAACCTCGTCGTCATGACCCTGACCGGCGCCCAGCTCAAGGCTGCGCTCGAGCAGCAATATGCCCAGACGCGCACCGGCTTCACCAGATCGGCCGTGCTCGCTTCGTCGACGGGCTTCAATTACGCCGTCGACATGGCGAAGCCGAAAGGCGACCGGGTTTGGGACATGCGGCTGAATGGCAAGCCAATCGATCCGGCAGCGCCGTACCGTGTGTCAGTTAATAACTATCTCGCTTCGGGCGGCGACCAGCTGAGCGCGTTCACCGCCGGCACTGACATCACCGACAAAGGCATCATTGATCTCGATGCGCTGGTGGCGTGGATTGCGCCCGGCCGCACGCCGCCGACACCGGATCGTATTCGGATCAAGAACTAGCGCAGCGGTGGCTCGTCGAAGCTGCGGAGCTTGCGGCTGTGCAGGCCTTCGCCTTCGCGCTGCAGCAGGTTCAGCGCCTCGATCCCGATGCGGAGGTGCTGGCTGATCGCACGCTCGTAAAAAGCATTGGCCTGGCCGGGCAGCTTCAGCTCGCCGTGGAGCGGCTTGTCGGAGACGCAGAGCAGAGTCCCGTAGGGCACGCGGAAGCGATAACCCTGCGCCGCGACCGTCGCCGATTCCATGTCGATCGCAACTGCGCGGCTCTGGTTGAAGCGCAAGGCTGACGCCGCATAAAGCAGCTCCCAGTTGCGGTCGTCGGTGGTGACGACGGTGCCGGTGCGCAACCGCCGTTTGACGCTGTCCTCGTCCTCGCCGGTGATCGTCGTCGTCGCGTCGAACAAGGCGTTCTGCACCTCGGCGATCGCTGGCAGCGGGATCTCCGGCGGCAGCACGTCGTCCAGCACATGGTCGTCGCGAAGGTAGGCGTGAGCGAGCACATAATCGCCGATCGTCTGGCTGGGCCTCAGCCCGCCGCAATGGCCGATCATCAGCCACACTTCCGGACGCAGGACCGCGACATGGTCGCACACCGTCTTGGCGTTCGACGGACCGACACCGATGTTGACCAGCGTGATCCCGGTCCGGCCCTCGGCCATCAGATGGTAGGCCGGCATCTGGTGCCGCCGCCACTGGCCCGCGGCGATCTCCGCCTCGGCGTTCGTTAGCTCGCCCGGCTCATAGACCCCGCCAGGCACCGACAGCGCCGTGAACCGCGAATCCTTGCGCCGCAGCGTGTCGATCGCGACCCCCACGAACTCGTCGACGTAGCGGACATAGTTGGTGAATAGCACGAACTGCTGGAAATGCTCGGGCGGGGTCCCGGTATAGTGACGCAACCGCGCAAGGCTGAAATTGGTGCGCGGTCCGTCGAACAAGGCAAGCGGCCGCGGCTCGCCCGGGTCCTGCTCCCAAACGCCGTCGGCGATCTCGTCGCCGAGGTGGATCAGCTCGTTTGACGGGAAGAAGCGCGACAGCTCGCCGGTACCGATGTCGCCGACCTGGATCCCGCTATTCTCGATGACATAAGCGTAAGGGATCTCGCTCGCCGACCGCCCGACGCTGATGCTGACGTCATAGTCGCGGTCGAGATGCTCAAGCTGGTCGACTAAATAATCGCGGAACAGGTCGGGACGCGCGACGCTGGTCGCATAGACGCCCGGCTGGTTCAGACGCGCGAAGGCGCGCGACGGAGCTGGTGCGGTTACCTTGCCCGCATAATCGACCTTCAGTTCGGGGTATGCGAACGCGCCCTTCTTGCGCATACGCGGATCGGGCGGCGTCCGGTCCTCGACGTAGCGGGAAAGTGCCTGGCGAAGGTTGGCGACCGATTCGTCATAGATCGCCGTCAGCTGGTCGACGATCGCGTGAGCGTTGAACTGACGTTTCATGGCCCGCACTAAGCGTCAGACGGGCAGGGTGGCAAGTCTGTCAGAGCCATGGTGCCCAGGAGAGGACTCGAACCTCCACGCCCTTGCGAGCGCCAGCACCTGAAGCTGGTGCGTCTACCAATTCCGCCACCTGGGCACGGTGCTCATCTGTTTGGCAGGGGGCGGCGCTTAAGAGGCGCTGGCCCGCCTTGTCAATCTAGGAAGCTAGAGGCTAGGGCGCCACCCCATGATCGATCGGTCGGAAGAGCTGATAACCGTCTTCGGCGGCGACGGATTCGTGGGCCGCTACGTCTGCGAACAATTGTTCAGGGCCGGCGTGCGGGTCCGGGTCGCGAGCCGTAACCCGCGCAGCGCCTATTTCATCCAGCCTCTGGCCCCGGTGGGACAAGTCGGATTCGTGAAGGCGGATATTACCAATCGCGACAGCGTCCGCCACGCACTCGCAGGCGCAAGCGCGGCGATCAACCTGGTGGGCGCCTTCAAGAAGATGGAGGCGGTCCACGTCGATGGTGCCCACAACGTTGCGGAAGCCGCACGGGACGGCGGGCTCGAAGCGCTGGTCCATGTCTCGGCGATTGGCGCGGATCCCAAATCCGCTTCGAACTACGGCCGGACAAAGGGCGAAGGCGAAGCGGCCGTTCGCGAGCTTTTTCCCAACGCATCGATCCTCCGCCCATCCCTGGTGTTCGGGCCGGAGGATGAGCTCACCAACCGCTTCGCGGCCATGGCTAGTCTGCCGTTCCTCCCCGTGATCGCCGCCAGGTGCAATTTTCAACCCGTCTATGTGCGCGACCTCGGCAAAGCCATCGCGATGGCTGCGCTTGATCCGCGAATGTATGGCGGTCGTATCTACGAAATTGCCGGCCCGCAGCGGATGAGCATGATCGAGCTTCATCATGCGATCCTGGAGATTACCGGTCAGAAGCCCGAGATCACGCCGGTCCCCGATCTGTTCGCCAACCTCCTGTCACACCTTGGCTGGCTGCCGGGCGCGCCGCTCACTCGCGACCAGTGGTTGATGCTGCAGCGGGACAATGTGCCATCAGGTGAGCTGCCCGGTCTGGAGGCCTTCGGGATTAAGCCGACGCCGCTTGGCGCGGTCGCCTACGAATGGCTCGGCCGCTTCCATAAGGGCGGCAAGTTCGCGGGACGGCGGATTAACTTGACCGCGACCAACTGAGCGGCTGACTTTAGCTGATGCCAATCCTGCTGATCGCGCTCATCCTCGGTATCGTCGAGGGCGTCACCGAATTCCTCCCGGTCTCTTCGACCGGCCACCTCATCCTCGCCACCGAGTTGCTCGGCTTCGACGCCGACAAATGGGCCGCGTTCAACGTCATCATCCAGCTCGGCGCGATCCTCGCGATCGTTGTTCTTTACTGGCGGACCCTCTGGGCTGTGCTCGAAGGGATGATCAAGGGCAATGCCGTTTCCTGGCGCTTCGTCCGCAATATCCTCATCGGCTTCCTGCCGTCGGCGGTTCTTGGCTTCCTGCTGATCAACAAGATTGAGGCGCTGCTCGGCAACGCTTACGTCGTCGCCGTCGCCTTCATTCTTGGCGGCGTCGCCATCCTAGTCATCGAGAAGATGGTGAAACGGACCAACACGGTCGGCGTCGCAGAAATGCCGCTGAAGACCGTGATCGGAGTCGGCCTAGTCCAGTGCCTTGCAATGATCCCCGGCGTCAGCCGCTCAGGCGCGACGATCATGGGCGGCCTGTCGCTTGGCGTTGAGCGCCGCACCGCCGCGGAGTTCAGCTTCTTCCTCGCCATCCCGACGATGCTCGGCGCGACGACGCTGGAGCTGGTGAAGCACCGCGACACGCTGATGGCTGGCGCTAGCGGCGTGGGCTTCGGTACCGTCGCGGTCGGCTTCGTGGTCAGCTTCGCCGTCGCGATCGTCGTCGTCCGCGCCTTCGTCAATTACATCGCTCGCCACGGCTTCGCGCCCTTCGCCTGGTATCGGATCGTGGCGGGTGTGGCTGCGCTGGCGTGGCTCTACGCACGTTAATTTTATTTCGCGGTTTCAAAGTGCTACGCTGACCGCATGCGCAAGATTCTTCTCGTCCTTCCGCTGTTGCTGAGCGCCAGCCCTGCCTTCGCTCAGCAGGCGCCGCAACTCCCGCGGGAGCTCACCGACCCAGCGACGGCGGCGCGGCTGGCCGGCACGGTGCATGCATTGACCTACGCTTTGCTCAACATGCGTGTCGGCGAGATCCAGGCGGCGGTTGAAGGCAGGCCGGCGACTCCCGAGGAGCGCAACCTGACCGTCGGCGACATCGCCCGTCGCGACGACCCCGATTTCGACCGCCACCTTCAGCAGAAGATGCTCAAGGCCGGCGGGCAGATGCAGCGCAGCATGCAGGCGCTGAATCAGGCTCTCCCGCAAATCATGAGCGACCTGAAGCACGCGCAGAAGTCGCTTGAACGGGCTGCCGCAAATATGCCCGATCCGACCTATCCCAGGCGCTAGACGCACCGCGCCCAGCCGCTAAAGCTGCCCTGCCATGTGGCAGCTCTTCCAGTTCCCGTTATGCCCGTTTTCCCGCAAGGTCCGGCTCGTCCTCGCTGAGAAGGGCGTCGGCCATGAGCTGGTGCGCGAGAACCCTTGGGAAAAGCGCGACGAGTTTATGGACCTCAATCCCGCCGGCGAAACGCCGGTGATGGTTGAGCCCGACCAGGGGGTCACGCTGATCGGGTCGCAGCCGATCGTCGAATATCTCGACGAGACCGTGGACCGGATGCCGATGGTCCACGGCAATGCCGCGCTCCGGGCCGAGATCCGGCGGATGACCGAGTGGTTCGACATCAAGCTCTATCGCGAAGCGGTCGAGCCGCTGATGAACGAGCGGATGAGGAAGCGCCTGGTCAGCCGTGAAAGCCCCGACACGCGGATCCTCCGCGAAGCGATGCGCATTGCGTCGGAGCATCTCGATTATCTCGATTATCTGCTCGATCATCGCCGCTGGCTGGCCGGGCCTGGCCTCAGCCTCGCCGACTTCACCGCCGCGGCGCACCTCAGCGTCATTGATTATCTCGGCGCGCTCGACTGGCGCGGGCACAAGCAGACCAAGGACTGGTACGCAGTGATGAAGTCGCGGCCATGCTTCCGGCCTTTGCTCGCCGAGCGGATGGAAGTGATCGTTCCCCCCGGCCACTACGACAAGGTAGACTTCTAGGTCGTCCTCCCCGGAGTCCGCAGGAACAGCAGCAGCTGGCCGCGCTGGGCGTGCGCAAATACCTCGTCCTGACGGCGACGTTCGGAGCCCCGCAAATATTCGTCGACGATGAGCGGCAGCGGCGAACTCAACTCCCCGAGAAGTTCGCTCGACAATTGCTCGACCAAGAACCAGTCGATTGGCGGGTCTCGCTCTTCTTCCGCCAGGATCTGACCGAGCCGCGATTTCAAACCGTCAGTTTCCACGGCAGCAGATTGCCGCGAAGGCGAGCGCCCGTCCCTGATTCAGATTAGAATAATGTCGCCTTGACGACGTTTGTGATCATTAGCGCTCAAGCCGCAATCAAGGCGCCCCGGTAAACCTGATCTTCGAGCGTACGGCCCGCCCCGAGCGCCACACAGCTCATCGGGTCATCCGCGACGATCACGGGGAGCCCGGTCGAGTCCTGCAGGACTGTGCTGATCTCGCGCAGCAGCGAACCGCCGCCGGTCATGGTAATTCCCTGATCGATCACATCTGCGGCGATCTCGGGCTGGGTATGCTCGAGCGCGGTTCGCACCACCTCGACGATCTGGTTGACGGGTTCGCTCAACGCATCCGCGACCTGAGCCTGAGAGAGCTCGATCTCGCCCGGCATGCCACGGCCGACGTCGCGACCCCGCACTAAGGTGGTGAGACCCTTTCCATCGGCCGGCCGGATCGCCGCGCCGATCTCCAGCTTCACCCGCTCTGCCGTGCCTTCGCCGATGAGCAGGTTGAAATTGCGCCGGACGTAGGAAGCGATCGCATCGTCCATCTTATCGCCGCCGACCCGCGCCGATCGGCACAGCGCCAACCCCTGAAGCGAGATCACGCCGACCTCGGTCGTGCCGCCGCCGATGTCGACCACCATCGACCCGATCGGCTCGGCCACGGGCAGCCCGGCGCCAAGCGCCGCGGCCATCGGCTCCTCGATCAGCGAAACCTTGTCCGCGCCGGCATTGCTGACCGCGTCGCGGATCGCGCGCCGCTCGACGCTGGTCGCACCAGACGGAATGCAGATCACGACCTCCGGGCCGCGCGAGAAGCGGCTTGGGCCGCCATGTGCCTTGCGGATGAAATGCTTGATCATCTCCTCGGCGACCTCAAGGTCGGCAATAACGCCCGCGCGGAGCGGCCGAACTGTGCGGATGTTTTCGGGAGTCTTGCCCATCATCAACTTGGCGTCGTCGCCGACTGCACGGACCCTTCGCTGGCCATTGATGATTTCCATCGCCACCACCGATGGCTCGCTGGTGATGATGCCCTGTCCACGCACGTAGACGACGGTATTGGCGGTACCGAGATCGATCGCGATGTCTCGCGCCGAGAAATTGAACAGCGAACGCATTTGAACGATGGCCCCCCGGCCGTACGTAAGAATCGGGATTCCA
>JAFBAM010000201.1 GCA_019247755.1 Sphingomonas sp. | reverse complement strand
GTGATCGGCACCAAGGAAAGCGCCACCGTCAATGCGGTGCTGGTGTGCATCAAGGTCGCGGCGCTGACGCTGTTCCTCATCATCACGCTGCCGATGATCAGCGGCCATGCCGGCAACTTCCAGCCGTTCGCGCCGCGGGGCTGGGGCAATCCCCTAAGCTCGTCCGGTACCGGCATCCTGGGTGCGGCCGCATCGATCTTCTTCGCATACGTCGGATTCGACGCGGTCTCGACCGCGGCGGAGGAAACCAAGAACCCTCAGCGGAACGTCCCCATCGGCCTGATCGGCAGCCTGCTGATCTGCACCGTCTTCTACCTGCTCGTCGCGGCGGGCGTGATCGGCGCGTTCGGCGCGCAGCCGCTGATCGATCCGGCGACCGGCCTGGCCTTCAAGGAAGGCTCGCCGGAGCTTTACGCCTCGGCAGCCTGCCAGGCCGCGCATGCGCCGACCGTCTGTTCGAAGGAAGCGCTCGCGCACATCCTTCGCGAGGTTTCAAACCCGCTGTTTGGCAACCTTGTCGGCCTCGCGGCAGCGATCGCGCTGCCATCAGTCGTGCTGCTGATGATGTACGGCCAGACGCGCGTCTTCTTCGTGATGGCGCGCGACGGCCTGCTGCCGGACAACCTCTCGGCGGTCCACCCGCGGTTCAAGACGCCTTATGTCGTCACCATCGTGACGGGCGTGTTCGTCGCCATTGCGGCGGCCTTCCTGCCGGTCGGCACGCTCGCTGACTATTCGAACGCGGGCACACTGTTCGCCTTCGCGGCGGTCTCGCTGGGCGTGATGATCCTGCGCAGGAAGGATCCGGGCCGCGCCCGTCCGTTCCGCACGCCGGCGATCTACGTCTTGGCGCCGCTGTCGATCGTCGGCTGCTTGCTCCTGTTCGTGAACCTGAACATGGAATCGAAGCTGCTGTTCGCCTCGTGGACGGTGATCGGGCTGATCTTCTACTTCCTGTACGGATATCGGAACAGCCACGTGGCTCGCGGCCTGACCGAAGTGCCCGAGCTGGCCGCCGATGCTCCGGGGTCGATCGGCGTCGCGCCAATGCCTGGCGCGCCGGTGCCGCCACAGGATCGCGACTAGGCCGCCAGTTCTCCGGCAAGCGCCCTGAGGTTCGCCTCGGGGCGCGCGCCATAATGCTGGATCACCTCGGCGGCGCAGATCGCGCCGAGCCGCAACGAGTCCTTCAGGCCGTGCCCGCGAGCCGTCCCAAGCAGGAAGCCCGCTGCGAACAGGTCGCCGGCGCCGGTCGTGTCCACCAATTTCTCGATCGGTTCGGCCGGTACGTCGGCCCGCTCACTACCGCGAACCGCCAGCGCGCCGTCTTCGCTGCGCGTGACCACCAATGTCTCGACCTTCGGCGCAATCGCCGCGACCGCGCTGTCGAGATGCGCGATTCCGGCCAGCGCCTCGACTTCCGCCTGGTTGGCGAAAAGAATGTCGATCCGACCGCCATCGAGCAGCTGGTTGAACCCATCGCGGTGGCGATCCACGCAGAAGGTGTCGGACAGAGTGAAGGCGACCTTGCGCCCTCCTTCGCGCGCAACCTCGATCGCGCGCACCATCGCATAGCGGGGGGTCTCGGGATCCCAGAGATAGCCTTCGAGGTAGAGGATCGCGGAATCGCGGATCTGCTGCTCGTCGAGCGCTTCCTTAGGCAGGTTCTGCGCCGCGCCGAGGAAAGTGTTCATCGTCCGGTGCCCGTCGGGCGTCACCAGGATCATCGACCGCGCGGTCGGCTGCCCGACGTCATCCGCTGGTGTGATGAACTCGACCCCGGTGGAGGTGAGGTCGTGCCGGTAGAATTCGCCAAGCTGGTCCGGGGCGACTTGGCCGATGAAGCCGGCGCGTCCGCCAAGCGCCGCAATCCCGGCCGCGGTATTCCCCGCCGATCCTCCGCTCACCTGATGCGCAGGGCTCATGTGCGAATAAAGCCGCTCGGCTTCTTCGGCATCAATCAGGCGCATCGATCCCTTCACCAGCCCTTCTTGGCTCAGGAAGTCGTCGCTGGCATTGGCGATCACGTCGACGATGGCGTTGCCGATGCACAGGACATCGAGGCGCGGGTCGGGCATCAAGTCACTCCGGAGATTCTTGGAAAGCGCGCCGCCTAGCGGGCGAGCCTCGTTCAGACAATCGTCATTGCGAGGCTACGAAGTTGCCGTGGCGATCCAGACTGGATTGCTTCGGTGCGCTGGCAATGACAGGAAATGGGAATGCGTCGTCTCCTCACTCTATCCGTTGCTCTCGTTCTCGCAGGCTGCGCCGCGCGGCCCGAGCAGCCTGCCGTGGTCACGCCTCCACCGGCTCCGCAACCCGTCGAACCCGGAAGCCTGACGGGCCTGACCGCGCAGGAGCTCGTCGGTCGGTTCGGCAGTCCCGCCCTTCAGGTGCGCGAGGGGAGCAGTCTCAAGCTCCAGTTCCGCGGCCCTCGCTGCGTCATGGACGCCTACCTCTATCCGTCAGGCGGTTCGGGCACGCTGAAGGTCACCCATGTCGACACCCGCCTGCCTTCGGGCGGCGACATGGATCAGGCAGCCTGCATCTTCGCGCTGCGCAACAAGCCAATCTGATCGAGCGCCCAGCGCGCGGCGTCCGCGATGGCCGGGTCCGAATCGCTAAGATGCGGTTCGATTGAAGCAATCAGCGCCTCATCGCCGCTGTTCCCGGCGGCAATCAGGCAGTTGCGGATCATCCGGCTCCGCCCAATCCGCTTGATCGGCGATCCCGCGAACATCTCCCGGAACGCAGCATCATCGAGCGCAAGCAGGTCAGCCAGTCTCGGCGCCGCGAGCTCGGCACGGGGCAGGAACGCTCGGTTGGCCGCAGCCGCGTCGGCGAAGCGGTTCCACGGGCAGACTGCAAGGCAGTCGTCGCAGCCATAGATGCGGTTGCCCATCATCGGCCGCAGCTCCTCGGGAATCGCGCCGTCATGCTCGATGGTGAGGTATGAGATGCAGCGCCGCGCATCGATCCGGTGCGGGCCGATGAACGCACTCGTCGGGCATGCGTCGAGGCAGCGCGAGCACGACCCGCAATGCTGACCGTGATCGGCTGGCGCGTCGGGCTGCAACTCCAGGCTGGTCAGGATCACGCCAAGGAACAGCCAGCTGCCATGCTCCCGGCTGACGAGGTTGGTGTGCTTGCCCTGCCAGCCGATCCCCGCCGCCTGCGCCAAGGGCTTCTCCATCACCGGCGCCGTATCGACGAACACCTTCAGCTCCGATGGCGCGGCATCGACGATGAATCGCGCCAGCGCTTTCAGCGCCTTCTTGACCGTCTTGTGATAGTCGCCGCCCTGCGCATAGACCGAGATGCGGCCGAGATCGGGGTGCGCATCGAGCGCCAGCGGGTTCCATGCAGGCGCATAGCTCATTCCCAGCGCGATCGCCGATTTCGCCTCCGGCCACAGCGCCAGCGGCGACACGCGATGGTCGGCGCGGCTTTCCATCCACCCCATCGTCCCGTGATGGCCGGCTTCGAGCCAGCGCCTGATGTCGAGGCCCGCCGCATCCGCCGCATCGGCGCGCGTGAAGCCGCAAGCCGCGAAGCCGAGCCGCTCCGCTTCCGATCTTATTGCTTCCTCAAGGCTTTCCTTGTTAGCCACGGCGCGCGCTTACACCGCCGTCCCGGCATTTCGTAGGAATTTCAGTGCTTCGACAGGCTTCCCAACCCGACACGATTGCCGTCGAAGCGATCGACCTCGTCAAGGATTTCAACGAAACCCGCGCGGTAAACGGCGTGACGCTCGCCGTCCCAACCGGTTCGATTTTCGGCCTGCTCGGCCCCAACGGCGCGGGCAAGACCACTACGCTCCGGATGCTGATCGGGATCATCGACCCATCGAGCGGAACGCGCCGCGTGCTGGGCCGCGAGCGCCCCCTCGAGGCGGCGAACGAGGTCGGCTATTTGCCGGAGGAGCGCGGGCTCTATCCCGCGATGCAGGCCCGCGACGCGATCGCCTTCATGGGTGCGCTCCGCGGTCTTCCGATCGCGGAGGGCCGCCGCCGCGCCGACGCTTTGCTGACCGAGCATGGGCTGGGCGACTGGTCCAAGAAGCCGATCCGCACCCTGTCCAAGGGCATGGCGCAGATCGTGCAGCTGCTCGGCACCATCATCCACAAGCCGCGGCTGATCGTCCTCGACGAGCCCTTTGCCGGCCTCGACGCAATCAACCAGGCGAAGCTGGAGGAGTTGATCAGGCGTGAGACCCGCGCCGGCGTCACGGTGATCTTCTCGACCCACGTCATCGCCCATGCCGAGCGGCTCTGCGAGCGCGTCGCCATCATCGCCAAGGGCAAGGTCGCGTTCGACGGCCGCGTCGACGAGGCTCGCGCAAGGCTCCGGCCGATCGTCCGCCTCCGTACCCGCGCCAGCGACGGTCCGTGGCGCGATGCGATTCCCGCCGGCGCGCGGCGCGAGGGCGACGAATATGTGTTCGAGCTACCCGAAGGCGGGCCGGAGCCGCTGCTGAAGGCACTGATCGACGGCGGCGCGGGAATCGAGACTCTCGCGATCGAGCGGCCCGGCCTTCACGACGCCTTTGTCCATATCGCCGGGGATGCTGCCGCCGCCGCCATGGGCCAGGAGAAGCCACAATGATCCGGTTCTTCCGCTCTGCCTTCGTCATCGCCCGCCGCGATTTCTCCGCCACGGTGCTGTCGAAGACCTTCATCTTCTTCCTGCTGGCGCCCTTGTTCCCGCTGCTGTTCGGCGGCGTGTTCGGCGGCATCAGCAGCCGGATCGCCAACCGTGCCGAGCGCCCGGTCGTCGCGGTCGCCTGGAACGAGGCCGACTATTCGCGGCTGTCCAAGGCGCGTGACGAGATGGGCGAAGCGCTCGGCGAGGGCAGCGTCATTCAGCTTGAGCGGGTCGAACCCGACCGCAATGCCGAGGCGCAGGTCCGTGACCTCCTCGCCAGCGGCAAGCGTGCGGTGCTGACCGGAAGCCGCGACCATCCGCACCTCACCGGCCCTGTCGCCGATGATCGCGCAACCGCCACCCAGCTTCGGATGCTGATCGCCGATGCTCAGTCGGCGCCGCCGGAACCGCGCCTCGAAGTCACCGCCGTTCATGGCGCGCCGGGGTCCCTGTCGAACGACCGGGCAGTCACCGCCCAGATTGCGCAGACCTTGCTGTTCATCCTCTGCATCTTGCTGTCGGGCATGCTGCTGTCGCAGCTGATCGAGGAGAAATCGAACAAGATCATCGAGGTAATCGCCGCTGCCGTGCCGATCGACGCGCTGTTCATCGGCAAGCTGTTCGCGATGCTCGCGGCGTCGATCGTCGGCATCGTCGTGTGGATCAGCGCCGGCGCATTGCTCATCCAGATGATCAGCAACGGCGGGGTCCGTGCGCTGCCCACGCCCGCGGTCGGATGGCCCGGCTTCCTCGCGCTCGGCGTCGCTTATTTCGCGATGTACTATCTGCTGCTCGGCGCAGCATTCCTGACCATCGGCGCGCAGGCCTCGACCGCGCGTGAGGTACAGACGTTGTCGATGCCCGTCACCTTCGCCCAGGTGCTGATCTTCGGCTTTGCGGCCACGACGGTCGGGCGTCCGGACTCAGTCGAAGCGATTGCCGCCGCGATCTTCCCGTTGTCCTCGCCGATGGCGATGCTCGCGCGCGCCTCGCAGGAGCCGGAATGGTGGCCCCATATTGCGGCGATCGTCTGGCAGGGCATCTGGGTCGCCGTCATCCTGCGCATCGGATCGCGCCTGTTCCG
>JAFBAM010000305.1 GCA_019247755.1 Sphingomonas sp. | reverse complement strand
GTGGCAGGTAGGCGACAAGGTTGCGCACGCGATCACGCGCACCGTTACCGAAGCGGACAACGTCCTCATCACCACGCTGACCCACAACCCGCAGCCGCTGCACCTCGATTACGAAGCCGCTGCCAAGACCGAATTCAAGAAGCCGCTGGTCAACAGCTGCTTCACCTTCAGCCTGATGGTCGGCGTCAGTGTCCACGACACCACATTAGGAACGCTGGTCGCCAACCTCGGCTACGACAAGCTCACCTTCCCCAATCCGGTCTTCGCCGGCGACACGCTCCGCAGCGAGAGCGAGTGCCTCGACCTTCGCGAGAGCAAGTCGCGGCCGAACGCCGGCATCGTCACGTGGGCGCACCGCAGCTTCAACCAGCGCAATGAGCTGGTCTGCGAGTGCACCCGGACTGCATTGCTCCTGAAGAAGCCCGAATGACCGAGCCCCGCTCCTGGCTGTTCGTCCCGGCCGACAGCGAGCGGAAGATTGCCAAGGCGCTGGACAGCGATGCCGATGCGGTCATCTTCGACCTCGAGGACAGCGTAGCGCCAGCGCAGAAAGCGGCTGCGCGCGAGATCCTCAAAGGGCTACCGAAGCGATCGAACGGCCCCCAGTGGTGGGTCCGCGTCAACCCGCTCGGCAGCGAGTATCACAAGGACGACCTGACGCTGATCGGCAGCGCGTATATCCACGGAATCGTCCTTCCGAAGGCGGAGAGCGGCGCCGACGTGATCGAGCTCGCGCACCGCACCGGCAACATCCCGATCCACGCGATCGTCACCGAGACGGCGGCCAGCTTGTTCGGGTTGCTCTCCTACCGCGACCCCAAGTCGCCCCTGGCGGCAATGAGCTGGGGAGCAGAGGATCTGTCGGCTGCGCTCGGCGCGTCATCCAAGACTGACGCGGATGGCGACCTCAGCTTTACCTACAGGCTAGCGCGCTCGCTGTGCCTGGCAGGCGCCGTCGCTGCGGGCGTTCAGCCGGTCGACGGCGTCTTCGCCGATTTCAAGGACGAGGATGGCCTTCGGGCCGAAGCCGAAGCCGCACGCCGCGAAGGCTTTACCGGCAAGCTTGCCATCCACCCGGCGCAAGTGCCGGTCATCAATTTCGCTTTCACCCCCTCGCCTGATGAGGTTCGTCACGCCGAAGAGATTGTCGCCGCGTTCGAGGCACATCCCGACGCGGGCGTCTTGTCGGTCGGCGGGAAAATGGTGGATCGCCCGCATCTCGTGCAGGCAAGGCGCGTACTCGAACGAGCTCGATAGGAGGCAGACATGGCGACAACGGCGGAACCCCAGACCAGCACAACCACCGGGCCGACGGTCGCCAAGGGCTGGGGCACGGACGCGCCCGACCAGCCGCTTCGACCGATGGATTTCGAACGGCGCGCGCTTCGGCCCGACGACGTCGCGATCAGGATCACCTACGCCGGCATCTGCCATTCCGACCTGCACACCGCCCGGAACGACTGGGGCGGCACCCGCTACCCCGTCATCCCGGGCCACGAGATCGTGGGGACGGTCACGGCGATCGGCAACGAGGTTACCCGCCACCGCGTCGGCGATACGGTCGCGGTCGGTTGCATGGTCGACAGCTGCATGGAATGCGACCAGTGCCTGGAAGGCTGGGAGGTCTTCTGCCGGAAGGGCTGCGTCCAGACTTACAATAGCCCCGACTATCACGATCATACGATCAGCAAGGGCGGCTACACCGACCATATCGTTGTGCGCGACCATTTCTGCCTGAAAGTGCCCGATGGCATGGACGTCAGCCGCGTCGCGCCGTTGCTGTGCGCCGGCATCACCACCTACTCGCCGCTTCGCCAATATAATGTCGGACCGGGCACCAAGATGGCGGTCGTCGGCCTGGGCGGCCTTGGCCACATGGGCGTCAAGCTTGGTGCGGCACTGGGCGCCCACGTCACGATGATCACGACGACGCCGAGCAAGGGCCAGGACGCCCGCGAGCTTGGCGCCCACGACGTCATCATCTCAACCGACGCCGAGCAGATGCGCGCCGCGGCCACGCGGTTCGATTTCATCCTCAACACCATCCCCGTCAGCCACGAGATCGACGGCTATTTGAGCCTGCTCGGCCGTTCCGGCCGGATGGTGATCGTCGGCGCACTGACCCCGATGCCGGGCTTCACCGGTTTCCAGCTTATCTGGTGGAACCGGGCGGTCGGGGGATCGGCGATCGGCGGCATCCCCGAAACGCAGGAGATGCTCGATTTCTGCGCGGCCAAGGACATCTATCCGGATGTCGAGTTCATCCAGATGAGCCAGATCAACGAGGCGTATGAGCGCCTGCTCAAGAACGATGTCCGCTACCGCTTCGTCATCGACATGAGCCGGGGCCTGTGAGCGAACCCATCCATCCCATAATCTCCGACTTCAACGCGCGGATCGGACCGCGCGAGCTCGCCGAACTCAACGACCTGGTCGATGCCGATCCCAAGAGATTCTGGCTCGACCAGGCGCGGCGGCTCACCTGGAACACGTTCCCGACCGAGGCCGGCGACTGGTCCTTCGAAGAGGACGACTTTCACATCAAATGGTTCGCGGACGGCGAACTCAATCTCTCCGTCAACTGCCTCGACCGGCACCTCGCCGAGCACGGCGACCGGACCGCGCTGATTTTCGAGGCGGACGAGCCAGGCCGCGGCCACAGCCTGACCTATCGCGAGCTGTACGAAGAGACGTGCCGCTTCGCGAACCTGCTGAAACAGCGCGGCATCGGACGC
>JAFBAM010000208.1 GCA_019247755.1 Sphingomonas sp. | reverse complement strand
CTACGTCCTGAACGATCCCTATCGCGGCGGCACGCATCTGCCTGACATCACCGTGATCGTGCCGGTCTTCTACCGCGACGAAGCGAACCCGTCGGCCTTTGTCGCGGCGCGCGGGCATCATGCCGACATCGGCGGGATCGCCCCCGGATCGATGCCGCCAGACAGCCGCAGTATCGAGCAGGAAGGGGTGCTGATCGACAATGAGCTCCTGGTCGACGAGGGACATTTTCGTGAGGCTGAGATCCGCGCGCTGCTCGGCTCGGGCGAATGGCCGGCACGCAACCCCGACCGCAACCTTTCCGACCTGAAGGCGCAGCTTGCTGCCTGCACGCGCGGCGCGGAGGTGCTCGTCGCAACGGCGCGCGATTATGGTTCCGAAGTTGTCGGGGCCTACATGCGCCACGTCCTAGCCAATGCCGAGGAGTCCGTGCGACGACTGCTCGACCGCCTCGACGACGGCGAATTCGATTATGAGATGGACAACGGCGCTCATGTCCGCGTCCTGATCACGATCGACAAGGAGGCGCGGTCGGCCACCTTCGACTTCACAGGGACGAGCGACCAGTCGCCTGACAATTTCAACGCGCCGTTCTCGATCGTGCGCGCCGCCTCACTCTACGTCGTCCGTACATTGATCGACGATGCAATCCCGATGAACGACGGCTGCCTGAGGCCCATCAAGCTCGTCGTGCCCCAAGGATCGATGCTCAACCCGAAATACCCGGCCGCGGTCGTTGCCGGAAACGTCGAGACCAGCCAGGTCGTGACCGACACGTTGTTCGCCGCGACGGGCCGGTTGGCGCCGAGCCAGGGGACGATGAACAATTTCACCTTCGGCAACGAGCGCGACCAATATTACGAGACGATCGCGGGAGGATCGGGGGCCGGCCCCAACCACGGCGGCACCAGCGCAGTGCAAACGCACATGACGAATAGCCGGCTCACCGATCCCGAGATCCTGGAGACGCGGCTCCCGGTGCGCCTGGACCAGTTCGCGATCCGCCGCGGCTCCGGTGGCCCGGGAGCGCACAAGGGCGGTGATGGCGTGGTCCGCGCCGTGACCTTCCTTCAGCCGATGCGCGCCAACATCCTCGCCAATCGCCGGCGCGTGCCGCCAAGCGGGATCGAGGGCGGAGCGGACGCACAGCCAGGCCGCAACTGGGTCGAGCGGACAGACGGCACGGTCGAAATGCTGAGCGCGACGGCTTATGCGGAGGTTCAGCCCGGCGATCGCTTCGTGATCGAAACGCCGGGCGGCGGCGGGTTCGGGAGGAGGGGCGAGTGATCAGCTATTGGCCGCTGCTGGGCATCGCGCTGGTCGTCATCGGCTTCGCGCTTCGGTTCAATCCGCTGCTTGTCGTGGCGGTCGCGGCGATCGTCACCGGCTTGCTCGGACATATGCCGTTCCTCAAGGTGCTGGCGACGCTCGGCCACGGGTTCAACGAGAACCGCTACGTCACGATCATCTGGATTATCCTCCCCGTCGTCGGCCTGCTGGAGCGATATGGTTTGCAGGAGCAGGCGCGGACGCTCATCGCCGGCATTCGCGGAGCGACCGCGGGGCGGTTATTGATCGTTTACCTCGCCGTCCGGCAGATTCTGTCGGCACTTGGCCTGACCACGGTTGCCGGACATCCGCAGACAGTGCGTCCTCTGGTTGCGCCGATGGTGATCGCAGCCGCCGAGAAACAGCACGGCAAGCTCGATGAGGACACGACCGAGCGCGTCAAAGCCATGTCGGCCGCGACGGATAACGTCGGGTTGTTCTTCGGCGAGGACATCTTCCTCGCGATCGCTTCGATCCTGCTGATCCAGGGGTCGCTGGCGAGCTTTGGGATCCAGCTGACGCCATTCCAGCTCTCAGTCTGGGCAATTCCGAGCGCAATCTGCGCCTTCCTTATCCACGGCACGCGCCTGCTGCTGCTCGACCGGCAGCTTGGGCGGCAGAAATGATCAACCTCCACTGGCTCTATGTGCTTGCAGGCGCGGTGTTCGCGGGCTTCGCGCTCGGCAGCGCGCGCGACGAGACCAATGCAAAGCGCTGGGGCAACACGCTCTTCTGGGCGCTGCTAGCCCTGAGCTTCTGGTTTGGCGACTTCTTAGGCGACGTGGGCAATGGCATGCTCGTGCTGGCGCTGGTCGCGATAGCTGGGTTGAACCTCATTGGCCGCGGCTCGAAGCAGTCGACCGCGCTGGAAGAGCGACAGCGATCCGCCGATCGCTACGGCAACAAGCTGTTCATACCAGCGCTGATCATCCCGTTCACGGCCTTCGTCGGCACGATGCTGTTCAATTACACGCCGCTGAAGGGCCTGGGCCTGATCGACCCGAAGGCGGTGACTCTGGTCCTGCTCGGCTGCGGCGTGATCATTGCGTTGATCGTGTCCTATGCCTGGCTCTGGCCCCCGGCGCTGGCAGCAGTGGATGAAGGCAGCCGCCTCATGAACGGCGTCGGATGGGCCGCGGTATTGCCGCAGATGCTGGCGTCGCTCGGCGTGATCTTTGCGGCAGCGGGGGTGGGCACGACGATCGGCGCTATCGTCGGCGCGATCATTCCGCAGGGAAGTGTACTGCTCGCGGTCATCCTCTACGCGTTGGGGATGGTCGTTTTCACGATGATCATGGGTAACGCCTTCGCCGCATTCCCGGTGATGGCGGCGGCGATCGGGGTGCCGATCCTGATCCAAGCCGACGGCGGCAAAGCGGCTGTCGTTGGCGCCGTCGGCATGCTGTCGGGCTTCTGCGGGACGCTGATGACCCCCATGGCGGCCAACTTCAACATCGTGCCTGCGGCGCTGCTGGAGCTGAAAAATCAGTATGGGGTGATCAAGGTACAGGTCGCGACGGCGATCCCGCTGCTCATCGCCAACATCATCATCCTTTACGTCGCGGGGTTCCGCCTGTGACGCGGCTGGATGCCTCGCTTGCGTCGCGGATGGCCGCGATCGCGCTCGGGCATGTCACCAAGGAATATCCGCACAAGCTCGACCACGTCCTCGTCGCCGACAAGGACGCGAAGACCCCGCGCGAGCTGCATCCGATCTTCTTCGGCAGCTTCGACTGGCACAGTTGCGTGCACGGCTGGTGGACATTGATGACGTTGCGGCGGCTGTTCCCGCAGATCGCGGAAGCTGATGCGATTGCCGAACTAGCTGACACAACGTTCACGGCGGAAAAGGTCGGGGTGGAGCTCGCCTATCTCGACCGGCCGAGCAGCCGCGGGTTTGAACGTCCCTACGGCTGGGCGTGGCTGCTCTACCTGCACCTCGAAGCGACGCGGCATCGGGACGGATGGGGTAAAGAGCTTGAACCACTCGCGCGGGCATTCGCTGAACGCCTGCGCGCTTATCTTGAGGTGATGACCTACCCGATCCGGGTCGGTACGCATTTCAACACAGCGTTCGCGCTGATCCTGTCGCTCGAGTGGGCCGGGGCATTCGATTCCGGGCTGGCTGATCAGATCCGCGACCGGGCGCGGCATTGGTTCGGTGCGGACCGCGATTGCCAGGCGTGGGAACCGGGCGGAGACGAGTTCCTGTCATCGGCGCT
>JAFBAM010000137.1 GCA_019247755.1 Sphingomonas sp. | reverse complement strand
CAATCGAGCCTGTTTCAAGACAGAACCTAACCTGCAACCAAACTACTGAATTTTCTGGTAATTCTCGTATCAGGCGGACGACCGGGAGCCCATTCCGCCGTCAAACCGGAGAAAACAGGAATATCAGGAGACGAGAGGGTTTATCGGTCGACTGGGAGGCGCACCATCCTCGCGGCAGACCATCGCGATGGTCGAGCGCGCGAGGAAAATGCAGAGTGCTGAGCTACTTCGTTGAACCTCCCGAAATCGGCCAGTCCGCCGCATCATCGTCTGAACGATCGTTTGCCTTGAGATAGGTCGGCGTCATCACCGTCGATGCTTTTTTCGCCGGCTTTGCAGGCTGAAGCAGTTTTAGATCGAACGGCTCCCTGAACTGGCAGCCGAACTGCGTCCCCTTGGTCCAGCGGATTTCGCCGTCGATCAGGCCGCCTGCCGCAAAATCAAGCTGGATATTGGATCCGACTTCCACGGGCTCGCGGCATTCCACGAGCGCGCCTCCGGTCGAGATGTTACGGAGGCGAGCGCCGAGGACGCGGCCCTGATAATGGAGCAGCGCCGCGCGGATGATCCGAATCCTGAGTTCGCGTTGCGGCGCTTGCTCGGGCAAGGTCGCGGCGCCCTTCCTCGCAAGTTCGAGCGCTTCCTCGGGCGGCATCGGCTTGCCGAAAATATAGCCCTGGACCAGCGAGCAGCCGAGTTCGCGGACAAGCGCCAGCTCCTCCTGCGTTTCGACACCCTCTGCCGTCGTCTGCATTTTGAGGTCTGAGGCGAGCCCGACCATCGCCCGGATCAGCGCCGCGTTGCGGCTCGCGGGATCGGTCGCACCCGTGACGAACGAGCGGTCGACCTTGATCTTGTCGAATGGCACGCGCTGCAGATAGCTGAGTGATGAATAGCCGGTACCGAAGTCGTCTAGCGCCAGCTTGACGCCGATCGCCTTCAGGGCACCGATCATGTCGTGGACATGGTCATCATTGCTGAGGAACACACCCTCGGTGATCTCGAGCTCTAGGCGCTCGGGATCGAGACGAGTGTCGGCAAGTACCATCCGGACAATGGTCGGAAGCGCGTGGCTCTTGAACTGAATGGGCGACAGGTTGACGGCGACTGAGATGTGCTCAGGCCAGGTCGCCGCCGTCGCGCAGGCGGTCCGCATCACCCACTCGCCGATCTCGTTGATGAGTCCGATTTCCTCGGCGAGTGGAATGAATTCGGCAGGACTTATTGAACCATGTTCAGGATGGTTCCAGCGGATCAGCGCCTCGAATCCCGTGACGGCCTCGCTCGAGGCGTCAACACAGGGCTGGTAGGCGAGCCACAGCTGCTCCTTTTCGAGCGCGACGCGGAGGTCGGACTCCATGAGCTGCCGCTGCCTCGCGGCTTCATGCATCTCGGGAGCGAAGAAGCGGAAGCAGCCCTTCCCGGCGGCCTTGGCCGCGTAAAGCGCGAGGTCGGCATCGCGCATCAGGTCGTCGGACGTGCGGTCGTCATAGTCCGACGTGACGATTCCGACCGAGGCGCCGATCGACACGGCAGTGCCGTTGATCGTGTATGGGCGCGACAGGCTGTCGATGATTCCCTGCGCGAGGTCCGACAATTCCTTCTTGTCGGAAGTCGCAGGCAGGACGACTTCAAACTCGTCGCCGCCGAGGCGGCCGACCTGACCCTTGTCGCCGATCACTTCGCGGAGCCGCAATGAAACAAGACGGAGCAAGGTGTCACCGGCTGGGTGGCCGAGGGTATCGTTCACGGCCTTGAACCGGTCGAGGTCGAGCAGGAACACGCCGCAGCGATGCTTACGGCGAACAGCCCCAAGGAGGGCGTCGTCGAGTGCACGACGGAGCATTTCACGGTTGGCGAGGCCGGTCAGTGAGTCCTGTTTAGCAAGGCGATCCAGTTCGACTTCCGACTGCCGCACCTTGGTGAGGTCGGACGCGAATCCGCGGAAGCCGAAGAAGTGACCAAGCTCGTTGTGGACGGGCCGGCCCGTGATCGACCACCAGATCTCATTCTTGGTCTTCGCGCGGACGATCAGGTCCTGAAAGGCGACGTGGGAGGAGAGGTAGAAGCCAAGCGTGCGCTCCGAGGTGGCCGCTCCATCCTCGGTCTCGGTCGAGATCAGGTCGGTGAAAGGGCGATCGAGAAGATCGGCCGCTTCGCGGCCCAAAGCCTTGGCGACGCTTTCGCTGATATAAGAGAGCATGCCGTCACGCGTTGTCTCCCAGAACCATCCCTTCTCGCTGTTTTCGAATTCCTGCAGCAGGTTTTCGGCGCGTGACGTCTGCGGACGCGCCTCGGCGGGGCTGGAATTCCCGCCCGATCGCAGAATTCTGCCGAGACTACCCACGCGATGCTCCTTGCTCGAGATTGCAAAGAGCAAAACATGATTAATTTTCGATAAATTTATCCGGTCCGGACGAAGAGAAAGGCCTGCCATGAAAGATGAAATTGAGATCGGCGCCGCGGTCGACGAGATGTATGCCATGATCTCGGGTCCGGCCGGCCCTCGCGACTGGTCGCGGCAGGACAAATGCTTTCTACCCGGGGCCCGGCAGGTGCGGACATGGGTGGATGAGCATGGCCGCGCGGCAAAGAAGTCAATGGGCCTCGACGATTATTCGCGCGACACGACGCCCTTCTTCATGGCCAACGACTTTTACGAAGTCGAGACAAAGCGGAAGATCGATATCTTCGGCAACATCGCGCACGTCTGGAGCAATTATGAGGCGCGGCGCTCACCCGACGACAGCGACGTCGAGCGGCGCGGGATCAATTCGATTCAGCTGTTCAAGGATCCGGACAAGGGCTGGCGGATCATTCACATGATCTGGGACAACGAGCGCTAGGCGCTGTGCATCTCCCCGCATGAACGGTTAGCGGGAACGGCAACGTCCATTTTTTTGGGCCGTGGCAAGTTCAGGTTGTTCATGATCTCCACGAACTCCTGCAGCGTCTTCCCACCGCCGAGCCGCGGATTGCGCGCCTTCTCCTGCCCAATGCTGCTGACAAAGCGCAGCTGATAGTCGTGACCGGGGTAGACGAGGGTCTCGTCGGGCAAGGTGAAGAGTTTCTCGTGCACCGAGCGGTAGAGTGTCGCCGCGTCGCCATTCTGGAAGTCGGTTCGGCCGCAGCCGTCGATCATCAGCGCGTCGCCAGTGAAGACGCGCGCGCCGTCGGACGAGCGCAGCAGGTAAGCATGATGGTCGTCGGTGTGGCCCGGCACGTAGAGCGGCTCTAGCCGAAGTTTGCCTACGAAGATCGGTTCGCCCTCGCGGATGGCGATGTCGGCGTTCCGCGCACCACTCTTCTCCGGCACTGCCGCGTTGCTGCCGGTGGCATCACGGAGGCGATCTGCCGCCGTTACGTGGTCCGCGTGGATATGGGTCTCGATCGTATATTTGAGCGCCAGCCCGAGCTTCTCGAGGAGCGCGAGATCGCGATCTAGGGTCTGGAGGACCGGATCGATCAACGCGGCTTCGCGGGTCTCTTCGCAAGCAACGAGATAGGTGTAGGTCGAGGATTCGGGTTCGATCAGCTGACGGAAGATCATTCTAAGTCCCCCTCCCCCACGCCTAGCCGGCAGCGACAACTCGCCCGACGCATTCGCCGAAGCCGATCCTTAGGCCGTCGCCCTCGCACCAGTCTTTCATCGTCACTTCATCGCCATCTTCGAGAAAGCTTCGAGATTCGCCGCTGATGAGCTGGACCGGTTGCTTGCCGCCCTGGCTAATCTCCAACAGCGAGCCGAGGCCGCCTGCACTGTCGGTCGACAGCGTGCCAGTCCCGATGAGATCGCCTGGCTGGAGATTGCACCCGTTGGAGCTGTGATGGGCGACGATCTGCGCCGCGCTCCAATACATGGCTGCGTCGGCGGACCCGTGCGACAGGACGTGCGGTGCGAGGCCGTCTGAACGCATCTTCTGGGTCGTCAGCGTAACCTGAAGCTGGATACCCAGCGCGCCACTCTCGCGGTCTGCCGCATCGCTTAGGTAGGGCAAGGGCTCGGGATCGCCGGTGGGGCGAGAGGGCATGGCCTCGCGGAAGGGCGCGAGCGCCTGCGGGCTGACGATCCAAGGGCTGACGCTGGTCAGGAAGTTCTTCGCGAGGAAGGGTCCGAGCGGCTGATACTCCCATGCCTGCAGGTCGCGGGCCGACCAGTCATTCAGCAGGCAGTAGCCGGCGATATGTTCGGCGGCCTCGCCGATCGGGATCTGCGAACCAAGCTCATTGCCCTCGCCAATCCAGATGCCGAGTTCGAGCTCGTAATCGAGGCGCCGGCTCGGACCGTATTCGGGCGAATCGGCGTCCGGCGCCTTGCGTTGACCGCTCGGCCGGATAACGGGCTCGCCGCTCGCCCGCACCGAGCTGGCACGCCCGTGGTAACCGATCGGGACATATTTGTAGTTCGGGAGTAGCGGATTGTCGGGCCGGAACTGCTTCCCGACGTTGGTCGCGTGGTGAATACCGACGTAGAAGTCCGTGTAGTCGCCGACGAGGCAGGGTACGTGCATGCGCGCCTCTGTCTGTCCGATTAGCTGCGGTTCGACGTCATCCCGATATCGCTCGTCCGAAAGCAATTCTTGCAGCCGGTCGCGCAGCGCGGCCTGCGCATCGTGCCCCCGCGCGAGCCATCCGTTAAGCACCGGCTGCGACAAGTCTTCACGCCACTCTTCGTCGAGCAGGTCGGTTATGCTGGTGAGGTCGAGTACGTAATCGCCGATCGCAACGCCAGCGCGCCGCTGCCGCTCGCCGACCGAGAAGATGCCCAGCGGCAAATTTTCGATCGGAAAGTCGCTGTTCTCAGCGCTGTCGCACCAGCTTTTCAGGGTCACGGAAGCTTCGCCTTCGGGAAGCCTGTCCATGCCTGATCATAGTCCGGCTGGGAACGCTGCAGCGCCCACTCGGTCGGAAGATACGGCCAGCAGGTTTCGACCATGAAGGCCATGGTGCCTTCGATCTTCATCGGTTTCAGCTCAGCCTCACTCGCCTTACGCCAGCTGTCGACGTCGGGGCCATGCCCGCTCATCAGGTTGTGGAGCGACAGGCCGCCCGGCGAAAAGCCCTCGGCCTTCGCATCATAAGCTCCGTGAATCAGGCCCATCGCCTCGCTCATTACATTGCGATGGAACCACGGTGGCCGGAACGTGTCCTCGCCCACCATCCAGCGGGGCGGGAAAATGACGAAGTCGGCATTGGCGCGGCCCAGCACGTTGCTGGGACTCGTCAGGACCGTGAAGATCGATGGATCGGGGTGGTCAAAGCTGATCGTGCCGATCGTGTTGAAGCGCGTTAGGTCATACCGCCAGGGCGCGTAATTGCCGTGCCAGGCAACGACATCGAGCGGCGAATGGTCGAGCGTCGCCGTCCAGAGCGACCCGAGCGATTTCTGGATGACTTCGGTCGGCTCGTCCTTGTCCTCGAACCATGCGACCGGCGTCTCGAAATCGCGTGGGTTGGCGAGGCCGTTCGAGCCGATCGGCCCAAGTTCGGGCAAGCGCAGCGGCAGGCCGTGGTTTTCCGCGACGTAGCCGCGGCTGTCGCCTTCGACTTCGACCCGAAAGCGCGCGCCGCGCGGGATTGCGGCAACGGTGCCTGGCGAGACTTCCAAACAACCGAGTTCGGTCACGAGACGCAATGTGCCCGACTGAGGAATGATCAGGAGTTCGCCATCAGCATCGACGAACACGCGGCGCTCCATTGATTTGCCGGCGCGGTAGAGATGAATCGCGACGCCTTCGAGGTCAGCGGGATGACGATTGGTGAGCATCGTCACCATGCCGTCGACGAAATCCTTGCCCTCAGGCAGGTCCGACGGCGGATCCCAGCGTAGCCGATTGGGTGCCAGCGGCTCCTCCACTGGGCCTGGTGCGAATAGGGGCGCAGCTTCATAGCGGGTGAAGGGTCGGTGATCGGCCGTCGGCCGCATGCGGTACAGCCAGGAACGGCGGTTCTCATGACGCGGCGATGTGAAACTACTTCCCGAAAGCTGCTCGGCATAGAGACCGAACGGGGGTCGCTGCGGAGAGTTGCGGCCTTTGGGCAGCGCGCCAGGCACTGCCTCGCTCTCGAAGTGGCTGCCGAAACCCGTCTGATAGCGAAGCGCATCGGTCATGCGCTGCGGGTTACCCAGTCAAGCGCAGACAAGCAAACGGGCGCGGCTCGTTCCCGAACCGCGCCCGGTGCCCGGACAGGGACTCGCAACCCGTCCGCGCTTGTCCCACTCAGTGATTGATGTTGACGTCGATCTTGTTGGGTATCTCGACCGTGCTCTTGTGTCCGAAGCCGAGATTGTCACGGAACACATAGAGCAGCACCAGAACCACGATGATCAGCAGGACCACGGCGAGAACGCCGCCGCCACCGCCACCACCCGTTTCCACCACGGTCGTATGCTCGCGCACGCCATCATCACGATCGTCGGCCATTGGAAACTTCTCCCTGCTTAACCCTGTTGTTGTGGCGAAACGAACGAACTGCCGCGAAGGCGGTTCCGAACCATGGAGGTCGTATGATTGCACGGATCGGAATGGCGGCGCTCGCGCTGTTGGGTGCGTGCACGCAGAGGGCGCAGCAGAATGGCAGTGAAAATCACCTGACACAGCCGCCACCCATTTCGGTTGCCAATGAAGCGACCCCGGCAATTCCGCCGCCGGAGACAGGTCCCGATGCGCGTACGCCGCTTGCCGAGCCCAAGGGCCCCCTCGACCCGAAGAGCGCCGAGGCTGCTGGTCAGGTCGTCCAGCATTACGGCGCGCTGATCGAAGAGGACCGCTGGGCTGAAGCTGCCGATTATTGGGGCGACAAGGGCGCTGCGGCTGCGTTCGCTAAAGATTTGCAGTCAAAAGGCCTCAAGCATCTGGAAATCGGCAGACCCGGTGATGTCGAGGGTGCTGCCGGGTCCAGCTATGTGACGATGCCGGTTTCGTTCTACGGCGGGAGCAACCGGAGCGCCGCGAATGTCATCCTGCGGCGGGTCAATGAAGTGCCCGGGTCAACCGAGGCGCAACGTCGCTGGCACATCGAACGTATCGAATGGCTGCCCTAGCCCGTGGCCTTTTCTTCAGAATGAGTGACCTCACGGTAAGGAAAGCGGTCGCGGATTCGCGTGTTGAAATAGACACCCTTGGAGAAGGCGCCGCGGAAGGTCTCCGCCACGTCGTGAGGCACTCCTGAATAGACGTAGCGACGCCCCGTCGTGAACTCGACCCAGAGGTTGCCCTCCATTTCATCGTACACGAATCGGAGGATCACGCTCGAAGGCATGACCGGCGTAACGTTTCAGGCGGCGTCTGGAGCCGGAACCCCCGAACGATCTTTCCGCATTGCCGCGGCCATGCCGCCGAGCGCGAGCAGAGCGCCGGCGATCGTCAGGCCGGTCCACCGATAGCCTTCGAACGCGGTCGAGAAGCCCATGGCGATGATCGGGACGAGGACGCTCGAGTAGGCCGCTTTCGCGGGGCCGATCTTGCGGACCACGGGATAGTAAAGGCTGAAGGTCAGTACTGAGGCGAACAGCGCGAGATACAGCACGCCGAGCCAATAGGCCGGGCGCGGATCGAACACCGGTGCCCCTGTCATGGCGAACGCTATCGTGCCGTCGATCAGCGCGCCCGCGGCCATGGACCATGCCAGCATGGAGAACAGAGGAAACCGACGGATTTCCGGCCGGGCCTGGACGACATTGGCGATGGCGGCGCCGAGCATTCCGAACAGGGTGAGACCGATGCCGGCCGCGATCTGGCTAGCATCGGCGGGATGTTCACGGATCTCGTGGACGAACAACAAGACGATGCCTGTGACTGCGACGAGCGAGCTCCAGGCGAAACGCTTGGTTGGCCGGTGGTGGAGCAGTGCCCAGCCCATCAGGCTGGCAGGGATGAGGAGCAGCGCAAACACCGTGGCGACAACGCCCGACGTTATGTGCCGCTCGGCAAGATAGACCGCGTTGAAGTTTCACGCAGAATTGCGTGAGCCCGAGGAAGGCGGCGGCGAGCACGCCCTGGCGCGGAAGACGCAGGCTGTCGCCTTTCCATTTGGCCAGCGCGGCCATCGCGATGGCGGCAGCGATGAAGCGATAGGTGACCGACCATTGCGGCGGG
>JAFBAM010000067.1 GCA_019247755.1 Sphingomonas sp. | reverse complement strand
CGAACCGCAGCCGCCTTACCTCATTGACGCCGGGAGCCGCTGGAAACCGCGCGAGCTGTTCTGGATCGCCAAGAACGGGATCAAGATGACGGGGATGCCGTCATGGCGGGATTCACTCTCCGACCGGCAAATATGGGAGGTCGTCGCCTGGCTCGAAGCGTCGCGTGAGCTTCCGCCGGCGACATATCTGCGCTGGCGGTCTGAGCGTATCTGCGCACCTTAGTGCTTCGCCCGGGCCTGTCGGTTTGACGTTTCGATCGCGCGCAGCAGGCTCGGCTCATCGCCCGACGAAACGTCTGCAATTCGCCATCCGGCCTTCGTTCGGACCAGCGTGAACTTGACGTGGGTCGCCGTCGAATCGGTGTAATCGAGGAGCACTTCGGCTAGTGCCGTGTCCGGCTTCTGCAGTCGTATCTTGAGGATCTTGGAGCGCAGTCCGTCAGTGTCCTGGCATTGGCAGATCGGGTCGCCGTCGAGATAACCGACCTCGCCGTTCGCCACGCGTGAGTCTTCGTCGATGGCCGCTTTCAACTTCGGTGCGAAATATCTGTCGGCATGTTCGAAGGGGCTGAAATTCCGGTCGTGGTAGCTTGCATATACGCGCTCAAGGAACGCCTTGGGCGTTTCGGCGACGGGCGTGGCAGCCAGCGCCAGGGCGAGGACGATCATTTCGCCATCTCCAGGATCAGTTTCCACTCGTCGTCGCGGACGGGCGCCACCGACAGGCGCGACTGGCGGATCAGCTCCATCTTCGCGAGCTTGGGCTCGGCCTTGATCTCGGCGAGCGTCACGGGACGAGCGAGAGGACTCATGGGCTCGACCCGGACCGACACCCAGTCGGGGTCCTTCGGATCGGGCTGCGCCTCCCGGATGATGCGCATGATCCCGATAACGGCCTTGTCCGACATCGAGTGGTAGAGGAACGCCTCGTCACCGACCATCATGGCCCTGAGGTGCAGCCGCGCCGCATTGTTGCGGACGCCGTCCCACTCGGTGGCGCCATCACGCACCAGATCGGCCCAGCTGTAGCTTTCAGGCTCCGATTTCATCAGCCAACGGGCCACGCTTTTGTCTCCCTGTGGAACGATTAACCGTAGCGTGCCGACGAGCCGAGTTAAACCATCGATAAAGCGATTCGAACGGCTGTGGAAAACTCCAAAAAACTGAATGATTTGAAAGAGTTCCTGATTCCGTCCCGCGAGTCGCACAACTCACCGCCGAGCGCTTGGCGTCGAATAAACGTTCACATATCTGGGCTCCAGCGATTGAGAGCGGTGAGCCCCAAGCGACTAAGACGCGGGGCTCGCAAGACGGGGCGATCCCCGCTGGAGCGTACAGAGCGCTGACAAGGCGCCTCCAGCGGGCATCCATCCGCCAGCACAAGGGCAAACACAGAAGTGGTAAAGCTTATCGGCGGACGCGCCGCGTCCGCAGTCATTGGCCTGTTCATGCTTGCGATCGGTTCGAGCGCTTCGGCGCAGGACCTGAGCGCAGCATCCTTGGTGCGTCCCGCGGTTGCGACGACCACCGCGGTTGCCAACAGCCTTGGCGCGGTGACGCAGGCGCAGCCGGCCCAATCGGTCACGGTCAAGCTTGCGGCGTCGATCGCGGCGGAAGCGGCGTGGCTCTACAAGGGCGGCTGGCCGCTTTACGCCCTGGTCGACAAGTATAGCGTTGGCGCGCCGCTGGACGAGCAGGCGAACTGCCTTGCGACCGCAGTCTATTTCGAAGCACGCGGCGAAAGCGTCGAGGGCCAACTCGCGGTTGCCCGCGTGGTCATGAATCGCGCTGCCTCGGGCCTCTATCCGACCGACTGGTGCAGCGTCGTCAAGCAGCCGGCACAATTCTCCTTCGTTCGCCGTGGCGAATTCCCTGCGATCGATACGGCATCGGCCGCCTGGGGCCGTGCGCAGGGCGTCGCGCGCCTGGCGATGGCGAACGTCGTACCTAGCGTCGACCAGAATGTCCTGTGGTACCACGCAACGTACGTCGACCCGTCATGGGGTCATCGTCTGAACATGGTCGAGAAGATCGGCGCGCACCTTTTCTACCGCGCCTAACGCAAACCTTTTGGAGGGGTGAAAGGCGCCTCGGGACAGTTGTTCCGGGGCGCCTTCTTCGTTTCGGCGCGGCTCTTCCTCGCCTCGGCGATAACCTTGTTCACAGGGGATTCGCATGCGCTCCGTTCCGCGCAAGCATTCAAGTCGCGGATTTTCCGAGAAGAATCTCCGCTTCGGGGAGGACGTGCGGGTGCTCAATATCCTCATCGTCGAGGACGACAGCCAGCTGGCGGTGACGCTCAAATATCTGGTGGAAGACAACCCGCGTTATCGTGTCGTGGCGATGGCCGAGGATGCTGACGGCGCGATCGCTGCGACGGAGCAGTATCAGCCCGACCTTGTCCTTCTTGACCTGCACCTAGCACATGGGTCGACCGGCTTTTCGGTTGCGGTGCGGCTTAACGACCTCGGCGTTCCGTGCCTGTTCGTGAGCGGCAAGGCGCCGCGCTTTCCGATGCCGGACCTCGCGCTCGGCTGCCTGATGAAGCCTTTCACGGCCGAGGACGTGCATCGCTCGCTGGCGGCGGCGGAAGACCTGCTGCGCGGCCGTGAGACTCATCGACCCAAGATGCCGGAGAATCTGACGATCTATGAGGCGACCGAAGAGCCGGCGCCGCAGCCCGGTTTCATCCCATCAAAGCGGTCATTGAGGACGCGGCTCGAGCATTGGATCTCGGGCCATCAGCACTAAGCGTTAGAGCTGCATCACCCCCTTGCGCGGCTCGCGGACGCCTAGGGTCGTCTCAGTCAGCCTCGCCCCAGCGTCGAGAAGCGCCTGTCGGCGGCCCTTGATGTCGGCGTTGCGCTGAACGTCTTCCAGCTTCAGCAGGGGTGCGAGGCAGGGATGGGCGAGGGTCCGTTCGACAAATGCTGCCGTCCGCGGCCAGCGTGCCTTGTCGACCTCGAACCCGCCATAACGCGCGTTGAGGAAGAAGCTCGCGATCGAAATATCGGCGGCGCCGATGTCGCCGAACAGGAAGCCGTCGGCGGGGAGCTCTCCCTCCAAATAGTGGAGCGCTGCCGGAATGTCCTCGCTCAGCGCCTTGTCGATCCGTGCCTGGTCGCCGGGCTCGCCCCAAACCAGCGGATGGACGACTTTCTGATAGAAGAAGTTCCAGATGAAGACGTCGCCGAGGCGGGTGTCGGCAAACTCTTCGAGCCATCGCGCACGGGCACGACCCTTGGGATCGACAGGAAACAGCGGATGGCCGGCATAGGCTTCGTCGAGATAGGCGCAGATCACCGATGAATCACTGACCGAGAAGTCGCCGTCGATCAGTACCGGGATCCGGCAAAGCGGGCTGAGGCGCCGAAACTCGTCATTGCCGAAGAACGGCGTGATTGGATCGACCTCGTAGCTCAGGCCCTTAAGGTTCATGCAGGCCAGGACCTTGCGGACGTAAGGGCTGACGTAGCTGCCGATGACGGAGAGGGGCTTGGTCATGGCCGTTCGAATGCTCCCGAACCTGCAGCCGCGCAAGGCAGGGCTAGACACGCTGCATTTGTAGCGCTACATATGTAGCGAACATATCGGAAAGGCTTCTCCATGCGCTCGATCCTGCCCTTGTTTGCCGCTGCGCTTGCGGCTTCTGCCCCGGTCCTCGCCACCGAGCTGGTCAACGTCCCAGACTTTCGTGGTGTCGAGCTGCGCGGTGGCGGGGTCGTGACGGTCGTTCCCGGATCCACGCAGCGCGTGACCATCGAAGAAGGGAGCAGCCAGTTCACGCGGATGCACGTCACGGCCGACGGCAAGCTCCGCATCGATACCTGCAACGAGCAATGCCCGCAGCATTATCGGCTCCAGGTCGTCATCCAATCGCCGCGCGCGCCCGACCTGGCGGTGAGCGGCGGCGGCCTCATTACGACGGCAGGCGGCTTCGGCGCGCAATCGCAGCTTTCGGCTGCGGTGAACGGCGGCGGCAAGATTGATGCACGCTCGATCGACGCCGTGAACGTTTCCGCTGCGGTGAACGGCGGTGGCGAGCTGCTGGTAAGGCCGCGCGCTTCATTGTCGGCAGCCGTGAACGGCGGAGGTCACGTTCGTTATTGGGGCAATCCCAACGTCAGCATGGCCGTGCGCGGCGGCGGCGCGGTGAGTCCGGGCTCCTGACCCAGGCTGATATCCACTAGAGGTGGGCGCGACCGGCTATCGGGGCAATGACATGCCGGCCGCGCCCGCGGCTGCTCAAGGGACGAGGGAGAATGTCGAGCAGCCGCTAGGGGATTTCAGAGCGCGTGAGGAAAGTCGTTCGACCCACGGGCAATCCGTGCTCGAGCTGGCGCAAGCCCGCCCCGCGCTGTCCAGATTGTCACTGCGAGTAGACCTAGTTCGATGATGGCAATGGCGACGAGAACGAACATCTCTTTCTCCTAATGACCGGCGCCAGCGGCGACGGCGTGCTTGGGTTTGGGGGCAAGCCAGATGATGGCGGCCGCGGCGACGAAGACCGCGGAGAACAGCTCGAACAAGTTCACGGTCGAGATGGCGTTAGCCTGGGAATCGACCAGCTGGCTGACGTACTGGCGCGACTGCTCGACGCCGAACCCGTGCGCCTGCAGCGTCGCCATGGTCGACTGCGTGCCGTTGAGCGTGCTGGTGAGCGAATCCCGGGCGCTCTGGCCGCCATTCTCCCACATCGTCACGCCGATCGCGGTCCCGATCGCGCCGGACATGGTGCGGAGGAAGTTCATCAGCCCCGCTGCCGACGCAACCTCATTTTCCTCGACGGCTCCGAGAGCCAGAGTGGTGAGAGGCACGAAGAAGAATGGCATGCCAGCGCCCTGGATCAGCTGGGGGATGGCAAGCGTCCAGAAATCGGAACCGCTGGTCCACCAGATCACGCGAGTCAGCGACGTGACGGCGAGCCATAGGATACCGCCCGACACCAGAATTCGCGGATCCATTCTCTGCGACAGCATCGCCGCGACGGGAGCCATAAACACGGCGGCGACGCCGTTCCACGCGGTCGCATAGCCGGCCCAGGTGGCGGTGTAGCCGAGCGAGGTCTGCAGCCACTGCGGGATGACGACCAGGCTCGCAAAGAAGGCGCCGTAGGTGAAGGCAAGCGCGGTGACGCTCACCGTAAACCCGCGGTGGCGGAACACCTTGAGGTCGACGATCGGGTGCCGATCGAACACCTCCCACGCGATCAGGAAGGCGAAGCCAACGAAGGCGACGAGCGCCAGCTGGACGATGAACGAGCTCCCGAACCAGTCATGCTCACGGCCAAGATCGAGCATGATCTGGAGCGCGCCGACGGCCAGCACCAGCAGCCCGAGGCCGACAGTATCGACCGGGATCTTCTCCGTTTTGGACTCCACGCCGCGCAGCAGGGCCACGGCCGCGAGCGAGCAGACGATCGCGATCGGCACGTTTATGAAGAAAATCCAGTTCCAGCCCCAATTATCGCTGATCGTCCCGCCGAGGATCGGTCCGAAGATCGGCGCGACGATGGTGGTCATCGACCACAAAGCCATCGCCATGCCGTGCCTCTCCTTGGGAAAGATGCGCATCAGCAATGTCTGGCTGATCGGCATCAGCGGGCCACCGCAGAGGCCCTGGCCGACGCGGAATGCGACCAAAGCGCCCAGCGTCGGGGCAAGCCCGCACAGGAACGAGAAGAGGCCGAAGCCGACCATCCCCGCGATGAACACCTTCACCTCGCCAAAGCGGCGGGCGAGCCAGCCGGTCAGCGGGACGCAGATTGCTTCGGCGACTGCATAAGAGGTGATCACCCAAGTACCCTCGGAGGAGGAAATACCGAGGCCGCCCGCAATATGCGGGACCGAGACGTTGGCAATGGTGGTGTCGAGCACGACCATGAAGTTGCTGACCGCCAGGACCAGCCCGGCGAGCACCAAAGTGCTGCCGGACATGGCTGGCGAAGCGGTAGCCTTTTCCATTACCGGCGATCTTTCCGGGAGACGTCGACGGTCGCTTCCATCGACAGGCCGACCCGCAACGGATGCGAAGCGAGCTCCTTGGGATCGAGCTGGATGCGGACCGGCAAGCGCTGCACGACCTTGATCCAGTTGCCGGTCGCATTCTGCGCCGGGATAAGCGCGAAGGCCGAGCCGGTTCCGCCGGCGAAGCCGACGACCTTTCCGTGGAAGACCGTCTTGCTGCCATACAGGTCGCTGACGAGCTCGGCGGGCTGACCCGGCTGAACACGGGTCAGCTGCCCCTCCTTGAAGTTGGCGTCGACATAAACGGCGCCGGTCGGAACGATGGTCATCACAGAATTGCCGGCGGCGAGCCGCTGGCCGACCTGCACCTGCCGGTTGGTAACGACGCCGTCCATCGGGGCGCGGATTATGGTCCGGGACAGGTCGAGCCTTGCCTGGTCGAGCGCGGCCTTAGCTGCGGCGACATCAGGGCTGGTGTCGACCGAGGTGCCGGCGATCAGCGCCTGGTTGGCTGCATAACTCTCCTGCGCAGCTCCGCGATTGGCTTGCGCTTGCGCAATTGCCGCCTGTGCCTCGCGCAGGTTGGACTGCGCGGAGACATAGGCATTGCGAAAGCTGGTCAATTCCTCCCGGCTGACGAAACCGTCGCCGGCCAGGTGCTCGCGCCGGTCGAGGTCCGCCTTGGCCTTGGCGACGGTGGACTGGGCCGCCACGAACTGCGCCTGTGCCTGGCCGATGTCTGCGGCACGCGCGCCGACCTGCGCGGCGAGCGAGCCGCTGGTGGCCGATGACTGCTGATACTGTCGCCGGGCCTTGAGATAGGCCGCTTCGGCCTTCTCGACCGCGAGCTTGAAGTCGCTATCGTCGAGCCGGAGCAATACATCGCCCTTGTGGACATATTGGGTGTTCACGACGGGCACGTCGGTGACTGCCGCGGCAATCAGCGGGGTCACCTGCGCGCTCTCGGCGCCAACGTAGGCATTGTCGGTAGAGACGTGGCCGGTGTCGTGGAACATATACCATCCGCCGCCGGCGAGCAGGAACGCGCCGGTTAGGCCGAGCAGCACCTTCTTGCGGCGCGGATCGGCAGATTTGACGGCCGCAGCCTCGGCCTCGGTCGGCTCGACCTGCTGGGTCTCGCCGTGCAGCATTTCCTGGGGATCGCGTTCAGCCATTTTAGATTCTCCGAAAGAAGGGTGTCAGGCAGCCCGGAATCCACCCCCGAGGGCGCGGACGAGCTGCACGTCGAGAGTGAAGGCACGGGATTCGAGCTGGGCTACCGAGAGGCGCGCGTTGACGACGCTCTCCTGCGCGGTGAGCACACTCAGATAGTCAGTGAGGCCTTGCTCATAGCGGCCACGGGCAACGCGAAGCGCGTCCTCATAGGCGGCCAGCGCATTGCGCGACAGGGCGAGACGTTCTGCGAGCTGCTGTTCGCTCGTCAGCGTGTCTGCCGTTTCGCGCAGCGCCTGGATGACCTGGCCGTCATAGCTGGCGACAGCTTCGTCATACTGACCGCGACGACCGCGGTACTGGCCCTGGAGTGCGCCGCCGTGAAAGAGGGGGAGGGTCACGGCAGGGGTCACGCTCGCAAACTGGGACCCGCTGTTGAACAGGCTGCCAAGTCCGAGGGACTGCAGCCCGACGAGGGCGCCGATGTTGATGTTGGGATAGAAAGCGGCGCGAGCTTCCTTGATCCGCTCGGCGGCTGCCTCGACACGAGTGCGCGCGGCGGCGATGTCGGGACGGCGGCCGGTCAGGTCGATGGAGGCGTTGGCCGGAATGCCCTGCGCCTGGAATGCGACCTTGGGACGGCCGATCGTCAGCGCACGGTCAGGGCCCTGCCCCAGGAGCGCGGCAAGGGCATGCTTGTCCAGCATGATGGCTTCGTCGGTCGCTGCGATGTCCCCGCGGGTCTGGGGGAGGCGGGCTTCGGCCTGCCGAACCGAGTCGATGGTTTCAAGGCCGGCGTCGTAGCGGGCACGAACGACCTTCAGCGACTGGCTGCGGATGTCGAGCGCCGCTTCGAGATTGTCGCGCTGCGCTTGGAGCGCGGCGAGATCGGAATAGGTCGAGGCGATGCCGGTGGTCAGCAGAAGACGCGCCTCGTCGGCCTCGTAGCGCGCGGCTTCCGCATCCTTGTTGGCGGCGCGCAGCGCGGCGCGATTCTTGCCGAACAGGTCGAGGTCGAAGTTGAGGCTAAGTCCGACCGTGCCCGTAGCGTGCCAGCCGGCCGGAACGCGACCATTCTTGCCCGCGAAATTCTGGCTCTGGTTCTGATAGTCGACTGAAGCGACCCCATCGACGCTGGGAAGAAGCGCTGCGCCCGCCTGCTGGGCGAAGCCCTGCGCGGTGCGGAAACGCGCCAATGCGGCGGCGAGATCGGGTGAGCCCGCGATGCCTTCTGACATCAAAGCGTCGAGCTGCGCATCCCCGTATCCGCTCCACCAGCCGTCTGACGGCCAAGCGGATTGCGGACCGTTCAGTGATTGTGCCGATTGATAGTCGACAGCCGCGCGCGGCATCGGCCTGGGGCCGAGGTCCGGCACCGCCGCACAGGCGGTCGCCAAGAGCAAGGGCAATAGAAGGCCTGCGCGGCCAAGCCGCGTCGCCCGTGAGCGTGTCATTTGGTAGCTGTCCCTTTTTGGATCCCGCTTGTTACGCCGCGGGAGTTATGTAACTGTACCGTACGGTTTAGTTATCGAGTCGACACTTGTCAACGCATAACTGAACTGACATGTACAGTTATTAGATTTCAGGGAGTTAGACGGAAATGGCCCGGGTTCGGACCGACGAAAAGCGCACCGAAATCATTCGAGTCGCGGCCGATCTGTTCGAGCAGATGGGTTACGACCGATGTTCGATGGCATGCCTTTCCGAGCGCATCGGCGGCTCGAAGGCGACTCTGTACGGTTACTTCCCGTCAAAGGAGGAACTGCTTCGCGCAGTTCTCGACTTTCAGGTCGCTACCGACGCCGACAAGATCATGCGCGACTTCCCGGCGACTGACGACTTGCGCGAGAGCCTGGTCTTGCTCGGCACCGCTTATCTCAACAAGCGCATGTCGCCGCTTCCGGTCATGAACATCCGGACGGTGATGGCCCAGCCCGCCGGCTCGACGATGGGCAAGGAATTCTACGAGGGCATCATCAAGCCGGCCTTCCACCGCCTCGTAGACAAGTTCCAGGAGCTCATGGAAGAAGGAAGGCTCAGAACCGCCGATCCGGAGATCATGATGCTCCATTGGAAGGGGCTGTGCGACTGGGACTTCTTCGAACAGCGCCTGCTGGGCGCGATCGACGGGCCGGACCCAGCAAAGGTCGAGAAGGCGGCGACCCTGGCGGCCGATGCATTCCTGAAGCTTTATGGGCCGGAGCCCAAGGGATCGGGGAAAGCCAAGGCCTAGCCATTGTTGCTAGCACTGCCGAAGTCGTGCGATGCGATGGCGCGTCACGCGAGGAGCCAATGATGGAACAGCCCGCGATCGAGATTCTGCGCAACCACCGCATCATGACCATTGCCACGGTACGGCCCGACGGCTGGCCGCAGGCGACGATCGTCGGCTACGCCAATGACGGCTGGTCGCTATATTTCCTGATTTATCGCGACAGCCAGAAATTTGCGAACATCGAGAATAACCGCCACATCGCGATCACCATCGGCAGCGAGCCAGCCGAGCTTCAGAAGATCAAGGCGGTCTATGCCGGCTGTGAGGCCGAGGAAGTCACCGACCCAGCCGAAAAGAGCCGTGCGTGGGAATTGCTGGCCGAGCGGCATCCCAACCTTACCGACTTGGCGCCGCCGCAGAATAGCGAGGTCGCGACCATGGTCGCGCACTGCAAGCACGTGTCGGTCCTCGACTACAGCCAGGGGCTGGGTCACACGGAATCGGTCGAGATCTGAGCGTTGGATGCCCCGCGTGGATTCGAACCACGATTGACGGAGTCAGAGTCCGTAGTCTTACCATTAGACGACGGGGCAGCTTGGGAAGGCGGCGAGATAGAAAGCGTCATTCACCCTGTCAACGCCAGCGCCGGACTTGCCCAAATAGGGCAATTTGTGATTAAAACCGCCCCAAGTCAGCCGCTCGCTTTGGGCGGTGCAGGACAGAAACGGGCGTAGAAATGGCGCAGGGTGTCGCCAGTGCGCCGGCCCCGCAGCAGGCCCATAGGGCGCAGGGCAGGCCATCGAACCAGGGTTTCTCGCCAGCGCGAGGGCCGCAACGTCACACTTATGGCGCGATCGACCTCGGCACCAACAATTGCCGGTTGCTGATCGCGCGCCCGACCGCGGGCGGATTCACGGTCATTGATGCCTTCTCGCGTATCGTGCGCCTCGGCGAGGGCCTCTCGCATACGGGCGAGCTATCGCAGGAGGCGATGGATCGTGCGGTGGGCGCACTCGGCGTCTGCGCCGAGAAGCTGCGGCGGCGCAACGTCTCGCTCTCGCGATCAGTCGCGACCGAGGCCTGCCGCCGGGCGAAAAACGGTGAGGAGTTCGCAAACCGGGTCCATGCGGAGACCGGCATCGTGCTCGACATCATCGAACCTGCCGAGGAGGCGCGGCTGGCCGTCCTCGGCTGTCACAAACTGCTCGAGCCGGGCGACGGGCCAGCGCTGATCTTCGACATCGGCGGCGGTTCGACCGAGCTGGTGCTGATCGACCAAGACCAGGGGACGCCGCAAATCCGCGCCTGGTGGAGCGCGCCCTGGGGCGTGGTCTCGCTAACCGAAAGCGAGGGCAAGGAAGCGCTAGAAGGGCCGGATCGCCTCAAGGCCTATGAGCGGATGCGCGAGCGTGCGCGGCGCGCCTTCGCCAATTTCGCGACGATGCTGCCGGAGGGACGCGACGGCATCCGATTGCTCGGGACCAGCGGGACAGTGACCACGCTGGCCAGCGTGCACCTTGCGCTGCCGTCCTATGATCGCCGCGCGGTGGACGGGCTGCACGTCCCGATCGAGGCAATGCAGAAGATCAGCAGCATGATCGCGAGCATGGACTATGACGAGCGGTCGTCGCTACCCTGCATCGGCAACGAGCGCGCCGACCTGGTCGTCGCCGGGTGCGCGATTCTCGAGGCGATCATGGAGATCTGGCCGGCGAAGAACCTCGGCGTCGCCGACCGCGGCATCCGCGAAGGCATCTTGCGTTCGCTGATGGCGCGCGACGGCTGGCAATTGTGAAGCGGGTCAAGACTGCCAAGGGCCGCAAAGTCTCCTCGACACGCTGGCTGGAGCGGCAGCTCAATGACCCTTACGTGCGGCGCGCCAAGGCCGAGAATTACCGCAGTCGCGCCGCCTATAAGCTGATCGAGCTCGACGAGCGGTTCGGATTGTTGAAGGGCGTGAGGGCGGTTGTAGATCTTGGGATCGCGCCGGGCGGCTGGAGCCAGGTCGTGCGCCGCAAGGCTCCGCAGGCGAGCATCGTCGGCATCGACCTGCTTCCGACCGACCCGATAGAGGGGGTCGAAATCCTGCAACTGGACTTCATGGACGAGAGTGCCCCCGTTCGCCTCAAGCAGGCGCTCGGTGGACCCGCCGACCTCGTTCTCTCGGACATGGCCGCGAACACTGTGGGACACCAGCAGACGGATCACCTCCGCACGATGGGGCTGGTGGAGGCCGGGCTGCAGTTCGCGCGCGAAGTGCTTCGGCCCGGAGGCGCCTACGTCGCCAAGGTGCTGGCCGGCGGGGCGGATCACGAGTTGGTGGCGGAGCTCAAGCGCAACTTCGCAACCGTGAAGCACGCTAAGCCGCCCGCCAGCCGCAAGGATTCCTCCGAATGGTACGTCGTCGCAGAGGGCTTCAAGGGCACTGGCGAACAGGGTAGCTAATCAGCCGTATGGCTGAGGAGAAGCGCAGCAGTTTCCTGTCCAGGCTCGGTCCTGGCCTGATCACCGGCGCTGCTGACGATGATCCGAGTGGCATCGGCACTTACAGCCAGGTCGGTGCGCAATTCGGTTACGGCCTCTCGTGGAGCCTGCTGTTCAGCCTGCCTTTCATGACCGTCATCCAGGACGTCGCCGCCCAGATCGGATCGGTGACGGGGCGCGGCATCGCGGCCAATTTGAGGCGTCATTACCCGCGTCCGCTGCTCTGGTTTGCCGTCACGCTGCTTCTCATCGCCAATGTCGTCAACCTGGGGGCGGATCTCAGCGCCATGGGCGCGGCAATGCACCTCCTCATTGGCGGACAGATGCTCTTGTACACGCTCGGATTCGGCCTGCTATGTCTGCTGCTCGAAGTCCTGCTCAGCTATCGGCGCTACGCAGCGGTTCTCAAGTTCACGACCCTGAGCCTGTTCGCTTACGTGGCCGTAGTCTTCGCCGTTCACGTGCCGTGGGCTCAGGCCATCGGGGCGCTATTGGTACCGCACGTCGAATGGACGGCTGCCTTCGCGACCGGATTTGTCGCGATCCTTGGGACGACGATCAGCCCATACCTCTTCTTCTGGCAGGCAGCTCAGGAGATCGAGGAGGAACGACGGACGCATTCCAAGCCGCTCTACGTTTCGCCGCGTCGGGCTGGCGCCGAGATGAAGAGGATCCGACAGGACACACTCGTAGGGATGGTATTCAGCAATATCGTCGCGGTTTTCATCGTCTGGGCTGCTGCGGCCACGCTCCATGTGAACGGAGTCACTACGATCAACACGTCAGCGGAGGCGGCGCAGGCCTTGGAACCCGTTGCGGGATGCTTCGCATTCCTGCTGTTCGCTCTAGGCATTATCGGCACTGGAATGCTCGCAGTGCCTGTTCTGGCCGGGTCGGCCGCTTATGCCGTTTCCGAGATGTTCGGCCGGCCGGCAAGTCTCGACTCCAAGCCCGGCAAGGCACGGACGTTTTACGGGACCATTGCAGCGACCACGATCGCGGGTGCGCTGTTGCAATATGTCGGGATCAATCCCGTGCGCGCGCTTTACTGGAGCGCCGTGATCAACGGCCTGCTCGCGGCACCACTTATGGTCGTGATGATGTTGATCGTCACCAATCCCCGCGCGATGGGGCACCTGACTCTCGGGCGGAGCGGCGCGATCCTGGGCTGGGCGGCTGCGGCGGTCATGGCCCTTGCCACGGTCCTGTTCTTCGCCTCGCTATTCTAGGCGGTCTTCTTTCGAGCCTTCGCGATCGCGTCCTTCAGCATGTCGTAGCCGACCGCGCCGTTCATCACCTTGTCTCCGATGACGAACAAGGGTGTGCCCGTCGCGCCCAGTTCGCCGGCAAGCTTCATGTTGCGGTTGAGCTCGGCGTCGACGTCGCCGTCCTGTTGCGGAGCAGGCGGAATTCCGGCGCTGTTTGCTGCCGTTGCGATCGTATCGGGCGCGGGCCGGCCTGCAGCCCACAGGGCGTCGTGGAATTGAGCGAAGCGGCCAAGCTTCGATGCCTGAAGCGAGAGGCGAGCGGCCGTCACGCTGTCGGGCCCCAGGATCGGAAGCTCGCGGTAGACTACTCGCAGATTCTTGTCTTCCTTGAGCAGGCGATCGACCGCGGGGTTGCTCGCCTTGCAATAGGGACAGGCATAATCGAAAAACTCTACCAACGTGACGTCGGCCTTTGGCGCCCCTTTCCAGGAGCTGGCGAACGGCGTTTCAATCGCAGCGCGGTTGGCCGCGAGGACCGGCGCGTACTGCGCATCGCGCAGCGCATCGACCGTCTCGTTGAGGATTCCGGGATCTGCGAGAAGGCCCTGGCGGACGATCTTGCTGCTGAGCGCGCCTGGCAGAGCATAGAAGATCAGCGCCGCCGTTAGCCCCGAGCCGATAATACCGCCGGCGAGGGCCACGCCGAAAGCGCTTTGCCGCCGTGGCGGCACGTTCGTGTCGTTCAAGGTGTCAACTCTTTCTCGTCGCGGTATCTTTTGTCTTTCTTGGCGAGCTCCGCGCGCGACACCATCGCGATGTCTTGCGCCCTTAGATAGTCGGGCGTGCCTGGTGGGATGCCCTTCATCGCCATTTGCGCGCTCGCCAGCGCCAGCTTCGGCTGGTTCTGGAGGTTGCTGCGCTCGGCCGTGGCAAGCGCCGCGCGGCTGGAGTCGCCTTCCTGGTCGTAGATGATCCCCAGCTGGTACCAGGCAAAAGGATCCTGATTGTCGCGGTTGACCGCTTCCTTCAGGACCGTCTTTGCCTCGGCGTAGTTCTTCGAGTCTTCCGTCGCCACCAGGGCGTGGCCGAGCATGGCCGCGATTAGTGGCATTTTTCCAGACCGGTCCACGGCCTCACGAAGCGGGGCGATCGCCTCCTTCGGCTTGCCGTTTTCGAGCAGGATCTGGCCCTTGAGCTCCAGGAAGAAGGGATCGTGCGGGTTGCTCGCCAACAGGGCGTCCGCTTCAGCATTCGCCTTATCCGGGTAACCGCCCATGTGATAAGCGTAGGCCCGGGCATAGTGAGCCGGCACGCTCTGATCGCTCTCGGGATATTTGATGGTTGCCTGCCGCGGATCGACGAAGCCGTAAAGCTTCGCCTTCACGCGCTGGAACCGCGCCTCGAGCGCCGGATCGACAGGCGTGTTCCACGACGGCGCGCTCTTGAACCCCTGCTCCAACGCCTGGATTCGCTCCGACGAAAGGGGGTGAGTGCGGTCGTAGCTGTCCTTGGAATAGATCGCGAGGCGATATTCCTGGTTCTGCAGCTTGGCGAAGAATTGCAGCATGCCCTTGCCGCTAATGCCCGCGGCGTTGAGGGTCTTCACCGCGAAGGCATCGGCGCTCGCTTCCTGCGTGCGAGTAAAGGCGAGGAACTTGCCGAGCGCGGCCTGTTGGCCGGCCATCATGATGCCCATTGCCGCGTCGCCAGCACCGGCGGCGATCGCCAGCGCGCCAAGCACCATCGTCGCGAGCGTGATACCG
>JAFBAM010000308.1 GCA_019247755.1 Sphingomonas sp. | reverse complement strand
CGCCGGACGGCTGATGAACCATGATTCTCGCGTTCGGGAGTGCAAATCGCATGCCGCTCTCACCGGCCGTTAGCAAAAGCGAACCCATCGAGGCGGCCTGTCCCACGCAAAGCGTCGAAACCGGGGAGCGGATGAACTGCATCGTGTCATATATGGACAGGCCGGAGGTTACGACCCCACCGGGTGAATTGATATAGAACGAAATTTCCTTCTTGGGATTATCGGCCTCGAGAAAAAGAAGCTGGGCGACGACGAGCGAGGCCGTGTAATCCTCGACAGGACCCGTCAAGAAAATGATTCGCTCCCTGAGGAGGCGAGAATAAATGTCGAAGGCGCGCTCGCCACGGTTCGACTGCTCGACCACCATCGGAACGAGCGCATTGTTGTAGACTTCGAGTGGATCTCTCATTTCAACCCTCTAGCGCCTTGGACCCGCCGCAAGTCGAGTTAGACTCGAAGCTTCCGCCTTGCCAGGATGCACGTCTCGTTCAACCGACGGACGCGGGGACGGCCTCCTCTTCGACATCCGCGAACAACTCCTCACGTGACACTGTCCGCTCCTCGACCTTTGCCTGTCCGAGAAGATGATCGACCGTCTTCTCTTCGAAGATCGGGGCCCTGAGCTCGGCCAGCGCCCGCTGATTCTTCTGATAGAACTCCCAGATCTCTCTCTCCCGGCCCGGAAATTGGCGCGCGCGCTCGACAAGTGCCTGCGTGATCTCCTCATCGGTGACCGTGATATTGGCTTTCTGACCGATATCCGCAAGGACGAGGCCGAGGCGCACGCGGCGCTCGGCAATCTTGCGGTAATCGGCGCGAGCCTCCTCCTCGGTCGTGCCATCATCGGCAAAGCTCTTGCCGGACATCCTCATCTCGCTTTCGACCTGCTGCCAGATTCCGGCAAATTCCTGCTCGACCATGCTCGGAGGCAGGTCGAACGAATATTTCTCGGCGAGCGAGTCGAGAAGCTTGCGCTTCAGGCGCTGCCGGGAGGCCGCCGCGAAATCGCGCTCGATCGAGCGCCGTACCGAGGCCCGCAATGCTTCGACGTTTTCCATGTTGAAGGCTTTGGCGAATTCATCGTCGACGTTGATGGGGTTTGGCCGGGCGACTTCCTTGACCTTCACCGCGAAGATCGCCTTCTTGCCGGCGAGGTCGGGACGCAGATAGGCCGCGGGGAATTCGGCCTCGACCTGGCGTTCATCCCCGGCGTTCGCTCCTTCGAGTCCTTGCTCGAAGCCAGGGATGAATGAATTTTGCCCAAGCACGACCTTGATGTCCTCGCCCTTGCCGCCATCGAAAGCCTCACCATCGATGGTTCCGGTAAAGTCGACCATGACCTGATCGCCGGTCTCGGCCTTATGGGCCGAATCGGCCGGGGTGAAGGAGCGATTCTGTTCGGCAAGACGCTGTACCCCCTGATCGACCATGGAGTCGTCGACCACGGCGGTCTCGCGAATGAGCGAAATCCCGGAGAGATCCGTCTGTGGAATCTCCGGCAGGACCTCGACATCGACGGAGAAGTCGAGATCGGCCTTTCCCTCGGCCATGGCATCCACCAACGCCTTGTCCTCGGGAAATTTCACCCGCGGTTCCTGGGCGAGCTTGACGTGGTGCTCGTCGACGATCTTTCGCGAAGCCTCGTTCACGGTCTCCTGGATAACTTCCCCCATCAACGAGCGACCATAGAGGCGCCGCAGATGCGCGATCGGAGCCTTGCCCCGGCGAAAGCCTTTGAGCTGCACTTTGGTGCGTAAGTCGTCGAGCTGCGCGTCGACCTTGGCGGCGACGCTCTGGAGCGGAAACACCACCCGGTACGAGCGTTGCAAACCTTGTGAGGAAATTTCGGTAACCTGCATCATGGCTCTATTCTTCGTCTGCGGCCGCTTGACCCACGCTTGAGGAAGCCGGCTCGTTCAATGTCGATCCGACGGCTCTCCATCAAAGCCATCCGACCAAGATAATGACCCAAGACAGCGGAGTTTCGCCGTAGGGAAACTGGTGCGGGCGGAGGGACTCGAACCCCCACGACTTGCGCCACCGGAACCTAAATCCGGCGCGTCTACCAATTCCGCCACGCCCGCCAGCAAGCGCGGCGGCTTCAGGGGTCGCCGCAGGGTGGGGCTCTATAGCACGCATGTCGGGGGGCGCCAGCTTAAATTTCGCTAATTCCCCAAGGCGAAGCGGGTTCTGCCCTCGACGTGCGCTCCGTCCAACCAGGCAAACGCCCGCTCCGCGCTTTCGTGCCACTTGCCACGGCGTATCCGCCCGGCTTCATAGCGGGCATGGCTTGGAATCGGTCTTTGCCGCTGCCTTCCCGACGCGAGCTCTCCTTCGGGCTTTGCGTGGCGGTGACCCTCATGGGCAGAGAGGCTCGCGCGCAAACTTCGCCCTCCTCCCGCCAATCCACGCTCATTGCCGCCGCGACCAAGTGGCACCTTCGTCCGCCACCGGCCCAAGCGACTCCGGTCTTGAGCTATGATGGGGCGCTTCCCGGCCCGGTGCTTCACGCACGCCAGGGCGATGAACTCGCCCTCGCGCTCGTGAACGGCACATCGGCGCCCACATCCTTCCACGTGGCCGGCATGCGTTTGCCCAACGAGTTCGACGGCATCCCGGGCCTCAGCGGAAAAGCGCTCGCGCCGTCCGAGCGGGCTTTTTTTCGCATTCCAGCTCGCGATGCGGGCTTCTTCAGCTTCGGCCCTGCCGATCCTGCGAGCGCGTCCGAGCAGAGCGCGCGCGGCCTTGGCGGAGTGCTCATCGTCGCCGATCCGAAGGATCCCGAGGTGGATGTAGACGTTCTGCTCGTCGTCAAAGATTGGCAGGTCGAGCCATCCGGGATGATTAAGGAGGACTTCGCCGACCCCGCCACGCGCTCCGGATCGGGTCGGCTCGGTAACCTGTTCACGATCGGTGGCCTCGGCGAGGGCCGCACGATTTCGCTGCCGCCCGGTTCCCGCTTTCGCGTGCGCCTCGCCAATCTCTGCAACGCGCGCATCGTTCCCTTGAAATTCGACGGCATGCATGTGAGCCTCATCGGCGTCTCGGGCCAGCAATCGGCGGTTTTCACGCCCTTGCATGGCGAGATGCTGCTCGTGCCCGGCGGACGTTTCGATCTCGTCTGCGATATTCCACCCGATGCGCGCCCGCCGACAAAGGCTGAGGTCAGTGCCTTGATCGGAGGCGGCCTCCCGCTTCTCACGGTGAAGGTTTCGGATGAGGCAGCAAGGCCAGGACCGTTGCCGCAGCTCGAATGGCTTTCGGACAACGGCCTGCCGCGCTTCATCGATCTTTCGCACGCAACGCGCGTCGAGTGCCAAATCACGCGAGCCCTCGATCGTGCGGATGCGCGCGCGCTCGCCGCGGCAGATCCCGCAAAGCTCTGGAAGATCAATGGCAAAAGTGGCGACTTCACCGCGCCTGCCCTCTTCACCGCGAAGCGCGGCACTCCAATCGTTCTTGCGCTCGCCAACAAGAGCGATGTCCCGATCGTGATGAAGCTCAACGGCCATTTGGCACGGCTTCTGCACCCGCATGACGATGGTTGGGTGCCCTATTGGGTCGATGTCGTGCTCGTCTCGCCCGGCAACACCGAGCGCCTCGCCTTCCTTGCCGACAACCCCGGCCGCTGGCTTCTCGGCGCGCGCGTCCTCGAGCACTTGGCGGGCGGGCAGTTTGGCTGGTTCGAGGTGATCTAAGGCCCGACGTTTGGGAAAATCGGTCCGTAAAGCCAAATCAGCCACCCAGCGATGGCGAGAAACGTTCCGAAGGGAAGCCGATCGGTGGCGGAGATACGCCGCCCCCTAACCGCCGAAGAGAGTGCGATCGCCAAACCCAGCAACGCCGCTAGAAAGACAACGCTCGGCAATTCCGTCCACGACACCCAGGCTCCGATGCCGGCGAGAAGCTTTGCGTCGCCCTTTCCCAAACCGTCTCGACCGCGCCATCGCTGATAGGCCCACGCAATCAAGGTGAAGGAGAGAAACCCACCCGCCGCTCCGAGAGCGTGATCGATAGCCGTATCCACGGCAGTGATGGCCGCAACCGCCAACCCGATCAGGATCATGGGCAAGGTCAGCACATCCGGCAATAGGAAGTGGCGCTTGTCTATGATGGCGACGGTGAGAAGCATCCAGCCATAGATGCAACTGGCCCACAATACCGGCCCTGACGGCGTAGCAATCGCAGCCCATAGTACGACCGCCACCGCCGCAAGCTCGATCGCCGGGTAGAATGAGCCAATTGATCCGCTGCAAATCCGGCACGCGCCCCGCAACCAGATCCAACTGACAAGCGGCAGCAAATCGCCCGCGCCAAGCCTGTGGCCGCAGTGGAGGCAGGCCGAGCGCGAAAATACGACATCTCTGCCCTCGGGCACCCGCACGATCAGCACACCGAGAAAACTGCCGACAAAAGGCGCAAGGAGCACTGCCGGAACAAGAAAATCAATGTGCAAGCAATACGCCCTCACGGTCGAGCGACGGGTCAGTCGCCCCCTTCACCGCAGCGGCGACGACGGCATGATCGTCTTCGGCGAAAAGACGTACAGCGACGGGCAATTGGGCAGCCTGCCCGATGCCCGGAGGCCAGGCATCATGCCAGGTCAAATCGGGCGCAAGATAAGAAAAATTAATATTGGACCCGTGCCATTGCCTCACTTCCAACGCCCATGGCCCAAAACCCGTATAGACGAGCGTCGTTTCATCGCGCAGGGAATCATACACAAGCTGCCATTTGAATTCCGTGGGCCGACCGGGATATTCGTTCAACGGCGCCAAGGTCAAACCTGAAAACTGGGTGGCGGCGCCTACGAAAACATGGGCGCCGTCCTTTCGGTCGGGCCACGCGCCGTTGATCGATTGGCGGAACCAAAGTTTGGTCAGCCGATCCCGCTCCGATCTTTGCAAAAAAGGGCCAAGGCGCCAGCTCATATCGTTCAATCGTCCTACCCCCTCGAAAAGCGATATGGCGATCAGCCCGACAACGACCAGCACGACCAGCATTTCGAGAACAGTGAAGCCGGCGACGCTTCGGCACCGGGCGCATCCCTTTATGTGCATGGGATCAACCTGGCTGAAAGACATTCTCGGAGGTGCGTTTGAAACCAATCATTCGCAGAGGAAAGCTGAGGAGAGTCTGGCCGGAGGGTTCGACCACATCGACCGTGCCGTCATAAAGACCAATTAGAAAAAAACTGCGGCCATTCGGATAAGCACTGCCGGGCACGGCATCGATCACCGAATGACTCGTCCAGCGCACCACATAGGGGCCGAGATCGACCGCGCCGCCGGGTTTCTCCATAGGATTCACGACGGACATGACGTTGAGGGCATCGAGCTCGATTTCGGCAATGCGATTGCTTTGGTCGAGACGGAACGCCGAACGGCTGACGGTGGCGACCAAGAGATAAAGCGGAATAAGCGTAGCTGTCAGGACGGTGATCGCGACAATGGCTTCGAGCAGCGTAAACCCCGCCTCCGATTTCCCCCGCATTCAATTCGCCTTCAACGCGCACAAGGGGGGCACCAACCGATAAATTTCCTCGAACGACCCTCGTATGATCGATACTTTGCCCCCGCCGCAGACGCCGTCGAAGCGATAATGGACAGACTCATCGACATTGATGCGCCATCCCTCGGGGACCGTTACGGGGTAGGTCCCATCGGCGTGTTCGGAGGACACCAGAACAATGTCTCGCCCTTGGCTCAGCGCAATCTGCGGCAATTCATCGATCTGCCGCACGATGTCCTGTCGGCCCAACGCAAAGGCAATACGGTCGCCGAAACGGGCAAGCGATGGCATCGCCAGCATGGTCAATATCCCCATGATCGCCAGCGCGACAAGCAATTCGACGAGCGTAAACCCTCGCGTCTTACCCTCAGGTGCGTCTTTAGTTTCGGGGCGGCAATCCAATGGGGTCGTCTCCAGGTTTGCCATCTTGGCCCAGGCTGTAAAGTGCGATCGCATTCAAATCACGCCCTTCCGGACGATATAAATAAGGTTTGTTCCAGGGATCGAGCGGCACCTGATTTTCGAGATACGGGCCGTGCCACAGAACGCGCAACTGCGGATCAGGCGGCGCCGTGATCAGGAGCTGCAACCCCTCTTCCGCCGTCGGATATCGCCCGATATCGAGCCGCATGGTATCGAGCGCCGATTTCAACATGTGAACTTGCGTCTCCGCCGTGCGTACCCTGGACCGATCGAGTTGAGCGAAGAGCCGCGGCCCCACGAGTGCACCGAGCAAACCGAGAATGACCAAGACAACGAGCAATTCCATCAAGGTAAAACCACGTTGCCGGGTCATTCTCCCCGAGTCGGCATAGATCTCCATGTTTGGACTCCCTTGCAATCGCTCGATGTCAGCTACAGCGGGATATCGCCGATACTGCTCACGGCGAGGAAAATTGCGATCACGATGGTGCCCACGGCCACGCCGATAAGGAGAATGGCGCAGGGTTCGATGAGCGCGAGAAATTGCTTCATTCGATCGCGCCCGTTCTCCTCGCAGAGCATCGCGGCGGAGCGAAGCATCACCGCGAGATTGCCCGACCGCTCACCGACGCTCACCAAATTCACGATCGTCGCGTCGAATACGGTGTAATCCTCGAGGGCCCTTGCCAAGGTCGAGCCGCCGCGGACCGCTCTTTCCACCTGAGAGAGACTGGCTTGCAATCGTTCGGAACGCATAATGGCTCGGGCAAGGTTCATACTCTGCACGAGCGGCACGCGATTGCTCAGCAAGGTTGCGAACATGCTCGACCAACGACCGGTCTCCGCTTCCCTGAGCCAAAGTCCGGCAATCGGCAGGCGCAGCGCCGCCTCATAGAGCGCGGCGCGCGCGGCTGGTACTTGCAAAAGTCGGTGGATCAGAAAAGCCCCACACATGACGCCGCCGGCAAGGGTGGCCCAATGGGTGTTGAAAAATCCGCCGGTGTTCAGCACCACCTTCGACAACCAGGGCAAGCTGTCTGCGCGATTTTTGACCATGTCGGTAAAGCGCGGCACCACGAAAACGAAAATGAACAGCACCGCCGCAACGCCGGAAAACGCCAAAATCGCGGGATAGACAAGCGCGTTACGGACTTCCTTGGCGAGCCGGTTCGCGGTCTCCATCTGCGCCGCCGCGTCGGCAATGGCCTGGCGCAAGTGGCCGGTCAATTCTCCGGCTTCGACCAAGCGATGCACGTAAGCCGGCAAGTCCGGAAGATTCTTCTGAAGGGCCGCCGACAAGCTCGTGCCGTGCCGAAGATCGCGACGTACGGCTTCGAGAGAAGGGCCGAGCGATCGATAGGCTGGCGCGTTCACCATCGATTGCAGCGTCTGATCAAGGGTGACGCCAGCCTCCAGAAGCAGACCCATCTGCTTGAGCGAGAGGATATAATCGTTGATCCCTGGTTTTTTGATCTTGCCCAGCCGCCACTTTGACAAGTTTGACAAGGACTTGTGGACCGATACCGATAGTGCAAAGGCCGTCAGCCCCCGCTGGCGCAAATCGCGCAATGCGAGGCGTTCGTCGTCCGCCGTGACCACGCCCGAAACGTCGTGCCCTTCAATATTTCGGGCCTGGTATCGAAAAGTCGGCATGAGGTGAATTCTCAGCTGGAGAGGCCGGTCACGCGCAAGACCTCGTCCACCGAGGTCTCGCCGCGCCAGGCTCTCAAAAGCCCGTCCTCGCGCAAGGTACGACAGCCATGAACACGCGCCGCGGCCGCAATTTCACCGGCCGGCGCGCGATGTAGAATGGCGTCATGGAGGTCCGGCGTGACGACGATCAGCTCATAGACGCCGAGACGTCCCTTGAAGCCGGACCCGAAACACGCGGCACATCCGATGGGCTTGCGCCAGTTCGGCGTCTCCCCTGCTGCATCCCCGAGAGCGCAAATTTCCGCGGTAAAATCCGACGGCATCCTGTCCGGCGTCGAACAAATCGGACAAAGTCGGCGCACCAGACGTTGCGCCATGACCGCCCTGACCGAAGACGCAACAAGAAACGGCTCGATGCCCATATCCATCAGCCGAATGAACGAGCTGACAGCGTCATTGGTGTGCAGGGTCGAGAACACCATATGCCCGGTAAGGGCTGCCTGAACGGCGATCGCCGCGGTCTCGGTATCGCGGATTTCGCCAATCATGATCTTGTCGGGGTCTTGACGCAGGATGGCGCGCAGAGCGCGGGCGAAGGTATAGCCGATCTCAGCCTGGGCATGGACCTGAGTAATGCCGGCAATGTTGTATTCGACGGGCTCTTCCACCGTGACGATTTTGCTCGATCCGTCGTTGATCTCCTCGAGCGTCGCATACAGTGTCGTGGATTTTCCCGAACCGGTTGGCCCGGTCACCAACGTGATGCCGTGGGGTTCGCGGATCACCGCCCGAAACTTTGTGAGATCACCGGACGCCATGCCGATCGAGCCGAGCCGGAAGCCCGACCGCCGTTTCGGCAAAAGGCGAAGCACCAACGACTCTCCCCATGTCCCCGGCAACGACGAAACGCGAACGTCCACTTCCTCACCGCCGATCCGAACGGTCAGGCGGCCATCCTGGGGTAAGCGGCGTTCGGCGATGTCCATGCCGGAGATGAGCTTGATGCGCGAGGCGATCGCGTCAAATCTCTCGCGCAGCAACGACAATCGGTTCTGGAGAACGCCGTCAACGCGGAAGCGCACATGAAAATTCCGCTCCTCCGGTTCGATGTGCAGATCCGATGCACGCTCGTTGAACGCCTGTGACAAAAGGCTTTGAACGAGTTCGACGACCGGCGCTTCTTCCGCGAGCTCACGGAGATGGCCGACTTCGTCGAAAAGATGTGCACCACCTCCATGCCCGAGCTGCCGCAACGAATCGAGCGCGCGATCGAGATCATTGCTGGCGCCGAGATGCCAAGTCACCATTGTCGGCGCAAACGCTTCGCTGACGAATTCCTGGAGAGATGTCATCAAAGGGTCGCGGGCAACGCAATGAAGCGCACCGTCGTCAGCGAACCAGGGCAACGCTTCCTGATCGACCCACCATTCGACCGAATAGCCTGATCGCTCGATCGCCGCGACAAAAACAGTAGGTTCTACCGGCAGCTCGGCGGCGGCAATCACGGAAAGCTCGAGCTGCCGGCTTAGAACCTCGAGAAGCTTTTCTTCCGATAGGGCTCCGAAGCGCAACAATATGCTGCCCAGCCGACCGCCGTAGTCTTTTTGAAAAGCCAAAGCACGATGGAGCTCTTCTGGTTCGATCAAACCCTCTTCGATCAGCATCTGACCGAGCGGCCGACGCTCGGGCGCAGGTGTTTCGGTTAGCGCCCGATGAAACGCGGTGTCCACCATCACCACCGAATATCCGTGCTCGGCTCGGGCCATAGTCCCATCTTGCTGCGAAAGCTCTCGGTAATTCGATCGGAATCGCGGCTCGAGGAAATGATGTAGGGTGTGATGAAGACCAGCAGCTCGGTCTTGGTTTCGTCGTGATGTTGGACTTGAAACAAACTGCCGATATTGGGGATGTCCTTGAGATAAGGCAGGCCTGAACTCGTTTCATCCTTGGTGTCCTGGATCAAACCGCCAAGCACCACGGTCCCACCGTCATTCAGCGAAAGCTGGGTCTCGATATTCCGATTGTTGATCGTCGGGCTTTGAATGCTGCCGGTGGCCGTGCTCGCGACGCTACTGACTTCTTGCGTGATATCGAGATCGACCTGATTGCCCGCGTAGATCACCGGCTTGACGTGGAGGATGACGCCGATGCTGCGGTACTGGATTTGCTGAAGGATGTCGCTCGTGGCATTCGTCACGAGCTGCGCGCTCGTTCCTTGGCTGGTGACGATCGGGATGTCGGAACCGACTTGTATCTTGGCGGTCGCCCCACTTCGCGCCAGCAAGCGGGGCGTCGAGAGCACCTTGGTGTTCCCCGCGGTTTGCAACGCGTTCAGAATGACGCTGGGCGAATTGGCCGAATTCACCAAGTTGACGTTGAACCCCGCGGTCCCAATGCCGAGCCCGCCGGCAATCGTGCCAAGGATGGCTCGTCTGGCGTCGGGAAGCGTGGTCTTCAACTGCGCTTCGACGCCGAAATCATTGCCTCCGTTGAGCGTCACTTCGGCGACGGTGACTTCGATCAATACCTCGCGCGGGGCCTGATCGAGGCTTTCGATCAGGCGATGAATCTGCGCATAGGATTCCGCGGTCCCCAAATAAATAATGGCATTGCGAGCGACATCGGTGACGAAATGCGTTCGCGTCGGTGCGGCGCCGGCTTCCGGGCCGATCTGCGGCGCCAGAGCCGGCGCCCCTGGTAACTGACGACCCGGCGGCAACGGCGCCTGCGGGCTTGATCGTTCGGATTCGCCCTCGCCTTGCGCGCCGCCCTTCCCCGCGATCACCTCGTTCAAGACTTTCGCCAAGCTTTCCGCGGTGGTGTTGCGGACCGCATAATAAAAGACGCTTTGACCTTGATCGACTTTCGTGGGGCGATCGAGATCGCGCACCCAATGCGCTACGTGATCGAGGGTTGCCTGATCCGAGGTAAAAACCAGGATGGTGTTGGCCCGGCTCACCGGGAGAATTGTTATCGCGGCGGGCGGTTGCACGTTGGAGGACGCATTGTACCCTTCGGCCTTCAAGACCTCGATCAGCCGCTCCGCAAATCCGGCCGCGGACCAGAATACCGGCTCGATCTTGAGGCTGCGGCGCCCGGCGAGGCGTGGCTGATCGAGCAGTCTTATGCCGTCCATCGCGGCGCGCACATCGTCGGGTAGGCCGAGCAGCATGATCGAATTATTGACCGCGGACGGCACGATGGTGATTTTTTGGCCATAAGCCGTCATTATCCAATTGGCCATGTCCTGAGCGCCGACTTGGCCGAGCGGAACCATCTGAAAGATAGGGCGCGAGCTGGTGGACACGTCCGGCGTCACCCGCCCCCAAAGGATTCGAGGAACTTCCGACTTTAAAGCTTCGTTCTGTCGAACGCGGACGACCTCACCTTCATAGGCAAGTTGGAGGCCATAAGTCCGCAACACGCCCGAGGTGATGGCGAGAAGGTCCTGGGCCGAGCGAGGTCCCCCCGTGCGCAACGTCACGAGATCGGTACGCGTCTCGATGGGCGTATCCACCTGAAAATTCAGATGCAGCGTATCGCCGAGAACCGTGCTGATAAAAGCCGGTAACGGCATTTCCTCAATCGTTAGATTGTCGATTTGACCCTTGAGCGCGGGAGGCGGCGCGAGACGTTCCACTGTCGCATTTCCAGGCGCCGGGGGGGCCGGCCCTTGCTCGATCAGCGTTGCCGTGCGGCGCGTATTGTCGATGATGGCGTCGCCGAACGTCGATGGCCCGGAAGCGGCCAGTTTCGCCGGCAAGGTAGGAATGGCGGACGCATCCGATCCAAAATCGCGAGGCGGCGCGCAACCGCAGAGGGCGATCATAAGAAGCGCGGTCGTAAAAACAACGCAGGCCGGCCGGTGGATTTTCAGGGTCATCGGAAAAGGCGCCTCAATTCCGGGAAAAGAGCTTCACTTGCCGCCGCTTGTCGCCCGCATCGATCACGATCGCCGTGGTGCCGATCTCGGTAATGCGGCTGCCGTCGGGAAGGCCGTCGCCTGCCTGTCGGATTTGCTTTCGCCCACCGGGCTTGCCAGGCTCCGTGACCAGGATCACCGCCTTGGGTCGCCCGAATTCCGCAAAGATGCCGGTAAGACGCCAAGACGTAGCAGCCTTCTCCGCGGCGACCGGTGCTACAGCCGATTTCGAGGCGTGCTCCGCACCCCAGAGCGGGTGCATGGCCAGGGTGGCAAGGGTCGACGCTGGATCCGCCGAGGGCACGCTCGGGTCGCGCCATGGTTCGGTCGGCGCAACGAGAGCGCCAGTCTCGATGCCTGTGCCCGCGGTGACCCAGCCGACAAAAAAACCGCCCGACAGCAGTGCCAAGGCGATGAAGATCACACGTTGCCGTCTGGTCATGTGCATCAGGAACGAGGCGCCGCGGTCGCGCCGGCGGACGCAGCCGCGCCGGCGCGCAAATAGGTCGTCACGGCCATGACATATTTTGGCAGGGGGATCGTTTCTATTCGAAGGCGATCAACCACGAGAAGGTGCCGGTCGCGCGCGAGGTCGGCGAGGAAATTTTGGAGTTTCTCGCCATCGAATCGACCGGAGAACGACGCCGTCATCTGGCGGAGCTTCGTGGAAGCGCTGGCCGCCGCGACGATTTCGACTCGGATGTCGGTTGCCTCGAGCTTATTTCTCTCGGCAAATTTGGCGATCAAATCCTGAAAATTCGCTTGGGCGAGCCCATCGGATTCGACATCCCAGAGACGGTTCTCGATCTGGGCGCGCAAGCTCCCAACGGTCTCGCTGCGCTTGCGCCATTCGGTTTGCCCGGCGAGTCGGCGCAGCGTGACCAAATACTGGCTTGCCGTATCGGACGCGCTTTGCGCGCGGCGATGGCTGTCCTCGATGCCGAGCCATGAGCCCAAGACCAAGATAGCGAGAATGGCAAGGACGCCATAGTGGAGACGCGGATTGCGCCCAACCTCTTCGCGCCATCGCCGCCACACCATCGCGATCGGCTCACCCCAGCCGGTCGCGGCCAATCGATCGGAAAGGCTTAACAGGGTCAGAAGCCGGCTCATCGGGGCGCCACCTTGAGCTTGATCTTCAGCGTGCGATCCCCGTTCGAGCGAATGAGCGAGACATTGCTGAACCCGGCGACCGCCTCGAGCATGCGCACATTGGCGACCGCATCGATCGGAGCCGCCGACGTCATTGTGAAGTCGAGGTCGCCGTGCTGGAAATTCCAATCGGTAAGGTGCGGGCCATTCTGCGGCATGACTGTGGACATGCGGGCGAAGAGATCGAGCTGTCCGGGCAGTGCGTCCAACGCTCGAAGATTCTCGATGTCACCAAGCCCGTTGCGCGCCTTCGCCCGCTCTTGCGCTAACGGTTGCGCCGCGGCTTCGGCCTCGGCGATGTCGCGCTGAAGGTGGCGCAGATCCAGATGATCGCGAAGCGATTGCCCAACGAACACGCCGAAAAGAACGATGGCGGCGGCGGCTACGCCTTCATAGGTGCGGCGCCAGTTGATTCGCGCGACGATGCCGCGCCCGCTCGATGGCGTGAACCACGGCGCCGACAAGAGTTCGAGCGTCTCGGCGTGGCCCGGCACGGCGGCGCCGTCCGGCGGTATGCTCGCGGCGCGACGAAACTGGCGCCAGTCGGATTCCGTGGGAGAGTCGCGCCACCAACGGCTGGCGAGCATGAGGCCATCTTCCCACCATTGCGCTTCGCTGCCGTCCAACGTCCGCACATGGCGAAGGCCCTGCGTGAGGCGCGGCTGCATAACAGTCTCGGGCATGACGGTGACCCGATCCGGCCGTTCTCCCGCAGCAAGGATCGCGGCATTCACAAGCGAGCGATCCCAAATCCAGACACCGGCACGCTTCCCCTCCTCCTGCACCAGGCGCGCGGTCGCCTCATAGGGTGACCATTCCGCGATCTGGAAATCGAGCGCGGCCAAGCGCCGCGTCGGCGAGGGATCGTCGAGACGTGGAAAAACGCGATAGCGGCATAGCGCGCGACTCAACACCCAGAGACGGCGGCCACGCCCGGCGGGCGGGCGCTCAACCGCGCCGAGATGGTGTCGATAAACGCGTGGGATCGGGAAGATCGAGGACATCGGTCGTGTTTTGGAAAACGTGATCGGGAAAAGGCGGCAGGTCGAGCATGTAGCCGACTTGCCAAGGACGATCGGGCGCGGTCGGCGTCAAGCGAATGGACATGACCCGCTCGAAGGGCGAACCGGCAGCGGTCATGCCGAGGCGGAAACTGTCGGCGGGCAGGAAAAGAAATTGGTGCAACGTGTTCGGCAGGGGCACTCCGCTCACGAGCTCGGCCTGGGCGGTCGTGTCGAAGGGCTGTTGTCTGCGCGCGGCGACAAGCTTGGCGATAACATCGCCGTCAAGCGCGGGCAGGACACCCAGAACCGCAGGCGGGGCGTTGTTGAGATTGAGGACGGGCGTGGAGCCGGGCGGCAAGGGCGTCGCGCTCACCAGCTCATAAATTGGACTGCTGGCGAAGGCGCCGCGATCCAAGGCCTCCCATGTCAGCACCTTGCGCAGTTCCCAAGGAGTCGCCATCGGCGCGCCGCTCGGAACCGGCCGACCCGCCGCTTCGTAATCGCCTGCCGCGGCGCCGTTCACGCTTTTGAAGGCGCCCGGCTCGACGTAGTCGCGCAGCCGGGCGATCATGGGTTCGCGGTCCTCTTCGGGCACGCCGAGCGCGCCGAGGACACGCGACCAATCCGCGGGGCTGGTGTGGCCGAGCGGAAGAAGCCCGTGATCATCCTGAAAACGGATCAGGCCGTTGCCATAACGATAGGGCCGGTCATCGAGAGCGATGTAAGAATTGCCGGTGTCCGAGGCGGAGAAAATATCGCGGCCTTGCGCCGCCGCGAGATCGGGACCGCTGACCACCTCAAGGCCGCGATGACTGAGATACCTCGTGGTCAGCCAATAGAGCGCCGTTGCTCGCGCCTCTTCCGCCTGCCGCACGGCCTCCACGCGTGCCCGCGTGGTGAAGCCGCGTTCGAGGCCGGCGCCGACCCAACGCACGGCAAAGGCCGCGATCAAGGCGAGGATGGCGACGATCCACAAAACGGCGGCCAGGACGAACCCGGCGCCGCTTTCCGGTCGCGAGGAGAGGGCACGGTTCGTCGCCGGCACCGGTATTATCCTTCTGACGCACTCGCGCTCCTTATCATTGCGCTTCATGACGGTTTTGCAACGATTAGAGTCGTTGTGCACAGAGGGCTAATTCGATCGCTCGCTCGAACCGATTATCCCCGTTCCGCAATGCCAGGAGCCTGTCTTCAGGGGTGGTTGTGGCCACATCGAATGCCGCGCGGAGGTCGACGACAACGCCAACCAACCCACCCTCCTTGGCATCGTTCTTTGCCGCGCAGAATGCCTTTCCACGGGATCGGATGAGCGGGAGAAGTTGCGACTTGGCCGATCCGATTCGGTGTCCGCCACAGCTTCGTTACGGATACGCAATAGCAAGCGCCGAAATCATCGGACCTATCCGCATCGCACTCCTTGCCGTGAAGCGATAGGAATTGCCGTGCGAGCGGAGATGATGCGTTCCGTAAAATGCATGCCGGGCGCCTTTTCCGAGGCGCCCGGTTTGTTTTGCCTTAGTTCTTGAACCATACAGGGTCGTTTGCAGGGGGTGTCACAAATGGGTGTGCCGCGGCGGCATTAGCGATGCCGGTGAGGACCGTGGAAGAATGCACGATCGCATGCCCCAAGCCCGCTACTTTACCGCTGTCGGCGGAAACTCCGACGCTAGCAGCCGCGAGTGGTACTTTGAGCTTGCTTCTCGCTTGGAAGGTTGTCTTAAGCCCCCCCTTAGTGGAGAGTGTCGCAGTAACCTCGCCCGTGGTTTTCCCGGTACCGGTGGCAACCGACGCATTGCCCTTGACTTGCGCATAAGCGCCGTTTTTGGTGCTAAGCCCGCCCTCGCCCCCTACGCCGAGACTAACTGCCCCTGCGACCTTGAGGTCCGCTGAGGCTGCGTAGCCTGCGGAGACTCCTGGCTTCAGTCCGCTATCGGCGCTTACTTTAAATCCAGCTTCGCCCCCGCCCTCGAAACCAAACGCCTCAATCTTAGCCGACGGGCCAAAATTGAAATCCACTTTCACGGTGTTGAGCAGTTCGAAGATGGCGATTCCAACCTCCGTGTTGGAGGCATGGAGTGCCGCTTTCACGAGATGATCGGCACCGGCCTTAATTTCATTTCCCACTTCTTTTACGACCTCTAGCTTCGTGGGATCGACCGCGCCGATATTGAGACCATTGACGGGCCCGACCTCGTGGCCATCGCTATCGGCATAGCTCGTGGGATTGTTGCCCGCATAGGCATAGAGGTTCAAGCTTTGGGGATTTCCAAGCTTCGCATAAGGGACGAAAGCCGGGCTTGCCGACCAATCCGGGGTGAGGAAGCGCCCCAGGGTGGGCATGTCGTAGCGCGCGCCGAAGTAGTCGAAGCCGCTTTCCGGATCTTGTTCCTTGCCGGTGTAACGATACGGATTATTGACGGCCCGGGAGAGGATCCGTTCTGCGCCGAAGGGCGTGAAATCGGATTCGTTCAAGATATTGCCGGCGCCATCGACCATCATCGCCGAGCTGCCGAGGAAGTCGGAGAAGTAATAAGAGGTTTGCGTCGCTCCCCCGCTATGCGTGATGAGAGCGATGCGAGAGCCGTTGAAATACACATATTCGCGCAAGGGATTGCCCTTGAGGTCGGTTTCCATCAGCGTGCCGACGGGACTTCCCCAATAGATCGTGCCGTCGGTGCCGTTGGTCTTCATGACGCGCACGCCGTCGCCGTCATAGGCGTAGCTTTCGCCATTGTAGGAGACGAGGCGGCTTTGCCCGTCATAGGTCGCGACGACGCCGTTGGAGATCACATTGCCGGCCGCGTCATAGAGAAGGTTGGCGAGCTGGTTCTTGTCGTTGGCGCCGGTGGCGAAACTCTCGGCTCCGCATTTATTGATCGAAACGTCGGTGAGGTTGCCCCAGGGATCGTAGCTGAAATTCTGTCCCCAGTATTTGTTATGGCCATCCAAGGTCGTCTGGAAGCAATCGGGCTGGGCGCCGGCGGCATTGAGCGGCGCGCCGGTCCCGGCATTGAAACCCGTCACGATGCGGTTCAGCGCATCATAGCCGAAAGTCTGGGAGCGGCTCGGATCGCGGTTGTTGACGACTTGATAGACATTGCCGTTGTCGCCATGGCCTTGATGGAAATCATAGGAGAGATCGAAAAGCGTGGCGCCGAGCGCGCCGGTGCTCGAATTGCGCAAGCGCGCCTGAAGCCGCGTCGGCTGCAGGCGCTGATTGTAGGCGAGCGTATGCTGCACCGTCGTTCCCGTGACGACGCCTTGCAAGAGCTCGCTGGCGTTGTAATCGGTGTTGCTGACATAGACCTTGCCGGTCTGGTCGACAGCCGACACCAGGTTGCCGTCTTGATTGACCGCGTAAGTGATGGTCAGGCCGCTCGGAAGCTGCACCGTCGCCAGCGCATCGTTGAGGTGGTAGGTATAGCGTGTGGTGTTGGTGATGCCGTTGATCGTTTCCGTCTCGCTCGTCAGATGACCGGGGCCGTCATAGGTCGACGAGCGGGACGCCCCGCCATTCGCCATGAGGACGCGGCGACCGATGGCATTGGGGCCGGAATCATAGGCATAGGTGGTCAAGAGAGGCGAGCCGGTGGTCGGCCCATTATACTCCCCCACAACACGATTGATCTGATCGTACGAATAGCTCACCGTGACGGTCGCGGCGGAGCCGGCGGGCTGATTGGGCGCCGGGCTGGTCTTGCTCGCGACGTTGCCGTCGGCGTCGTACGTGTAAGTGATGGTCCCGGTTTCCGGGTTGGACGTGCTGATGAGGCGGCCCAGCGAATCGTAGACGGCGCGGCGGATGCGCCATTGGCTCGTCGCATCCGCGCTCGGCGGCGCGGAGCAGCCGCTGCTCGACGGCACCCAGCCATGCTGCTCGACGCAGCTCGTCGAATTGCCCGATGCGTCCGTACCGTAGAAATACAAGGTGACGTAGGGATTGTTGAGGCCGGTCGGATCGGAAGCCGTGCCGGCCGAAGGGCCGGGCTCGGCGACCAAGGTCAGCCGGCCGAGCGCGTCCGAGCAGCTCTTGCGGTAAGTGCCGGCGCCATCCACCGTGACCGTGCAATTGCCCTGATACGACACCGACGTCGTGCTGCCATCCGCCAGCGTCGTCTTCACCTCGCGGCTGAGCCCGTCATACTGATGATAGGTCGAGCCGGTGGTCGCATCCGAGCCGCCGAACCCGGCGGGGAAATAGGGGTTTGATTGCCCGGTGAGACGGCCGAAGGGATCGTAGCTGCCGTCGACCTCGACCATGCGGCCCCAAACCGACGGATGCTTCGTGTTCAAAAGCCGCCCGAAACCGTCGAGCGTCGCCGTCACCGTGCTGCAAAGACCGCAGGGCGAGCTGGCCGCGCGGGCAGCGCCGGTCGCGCCGATGCTTGCTATTGCGGTCGCCGCGCACAGAGCCGACGTGACGAGAAGTCCCTTTTGGAAGTTCATGGCTTTCTCCGATCTCCAACCGGCGTTGTCGGGCGAGGATGCTTTTCTGGATCGCGTCATTGCAGCACCCCCGGCGGCGTGATCGGCTTCACTTGCGTCACCGTGTTCGGATTGACGTAGGTCGTGTCCGTTTCCGCACGGTTGCCATTGGCGTCCGGCGGCAAAATCGATTTCACCACGCGATTCATGCCGTCATAGACGATGTCGATGGGATTGCCGTTGGCGTCCGTCACATTGGTCTTCACGCCGGTATTCGCGTCATAGACCGCCGTGACCGTTTGGCTGATCGGCGAACCGCTCAGATTGTCCGTCGTCGCCGGCAGGATGGTCTTGGTCTCGAAGACACGCGAGTTTCTATTGACGTGATCGGTGAAATTATCGTCATAGACTTGCGTGGTGACGTTGCCCTTGGGATCGGTGCGAGTCACCACATTGCCGGTGTCGTCATAGGTCTGCGTCGATGTCAGATACCCACCCGTGGTGTTGAGCCAGTGCCGCGTGGTCGTGACATTGCCGCGCGATCCGGTCACCGCGGCGTGATTGGGCACGCCGGACGTCGTCAAGAGAGGCGATTCATCGTAGCCGAAAAGCGTTTGCGCGGTTTGATGGCCGGCCCCGTCATAGACGGTGACGCTGGCCGGTCGATTTTGGATATTGTTGCCGAGCGCGGCGTAGCTCGTCACCGTTTTCTTCAAGAGCGGCCCGGGCGCGCCGCCTGCAGCACCATAGTCGTAGATGTCGGCTTCGGTGACATTGCCGGAGGCGCTATAAAACGTATCGGTCTTCGACTGCTGGCCGATATTGTTTTGCGTGATCGCGGTACGCCGCAGGATGGGCGGTGCTACAGGAGTGCCATCGCACGGCGCCGCGGCACCGTTGTAGCAAAGCGTCGAGGTTTGGATGTAGACGCCGCCTTGAGTCTTGTCGCCGAACATGCGCGAGGTTTCGTAATAGAGCGCCGGCACCGGTTGAGCGAGGGTTACCGGCGTGTGGACATAAGCCACAGTGCCCTGAAAGTTCACCACCTTGTGGCTGATGGCGTCGTCGATCACCGTTTTGGACGGGAAAGTCGCGTAGCCAGTGGTGAGGTTGGCGGCAACCGGGCCGGGGGTGCGGACATAGGTGCGGACATCGCCGTCCGATGTCGTGCGCGTCAGTTGCAGCGGCGTGAAGTCGTCGCAGCTCGAGCCGTCATGAGGCCCCGGATAGGCGTAGCTGATGGTGCCCCCGGTCGGCAGCGTCACCGATTGCAGTCGGCCGGTGACGGTTTGCTGACCGTTCGAGGTGAAGCCTGAAGGAAAGGCGATACCCGCCGGTGTCGGCTCATAAGTGAAGGAATATTTGCTGCCGTCGGGATAGATGATGCTGTCGACGAGCATGGCCCGGTTCTGGACGCCGTTACCAGGGAAATCCAAAACAGTGACTTCCCCGAGATTGCCGCTTGTTCCCCCGAATATCGGGCACGCAAAGCCGGTGCTCACGTAATAAGCCCGGGCGTTGATGGTGACGGTCTGTTGGAGGCCGTTGGAGTCGGTGTATTGAAAGGTCTTCCAGGGCACGACCGTACCTGCCGCCACCATGGGAAGAGGAGCAGGGCCGCATTGCGGCGAACAACTAAGCCCGATCACCGGCAAGCTCGTCGTGTAGTTGTAATCCGTCTCGACGAGCGCCGACATGCCGAGCGTATCTTGCGCCGTCCAAGTGTAATTCGTGGCGGTCGCGCCGAGGGTCGGGAGACCATGGAGATTGCCGTTGGTATCTGTGTCGCCGAACGAGCCGCCGCCCACGGCGTTCGAGGCTAATTGATACTGTTCTCCCGATGGCGTGGTGACGGTGGCTGCGCTTGGACCGGTAAGTGTCAGAAGATAACCGGACCCGTCATCCGCCTGAACCGGACCCGACATGGACGTGGTCCCGTTGGTGACCTTGCCCGTGCCGGTGTCGCAGGTGAAGTTCGTCGTGATGGAGGCGGCAGAGAAATTGTGCCGCACGCCGCTCACATCCGTGTAGGTCCATAAGGTTTCGTTTCTCGTTTGCGGAATTATGTTCGACCCCGTGCTTCCGTTGGTGGGCGAGCAAAAGGGCGGCTGATTGACATAGCTGTTGAGCGTGCCCGTCTTCGACAAAGGATTGGAAACGTTGAATCCGAAACTGGCGCCACCGGTCGGGTTGTTGATCCCGCTGCCCGAGCCAGGCGGAACGAATAGTGCGGACTGGCCGCCCTGAACGACGAGGCTGCCATTGAAAGTGTATGCGCCGAAGAGCGAGGCGCTGTCATAGGACAATTCGACCACGAAATCCTGACCATTCCGCCCTTTCTTGTGAAAGATCGGGAAAGTCATGTGGAGGTCGAGATTGCCTTCATTGATCTGATCGAAACCGCCCTTCACCGAGCTGAATTTCGGGAAAGCCTCATTCGTCGTATTGGCCGTGAGGTCCTGCGCCTGCGCGACGGAGATGCCCATCGCCGCGAAGATAGACACCGCCAGCGCGGTTTTGATGAACGACATTTTCCGCCCTCGAATCACCCGGTTGAAGATGCTCGATCTGCTATGGGGATGAAGGGCGGAAAGGAAGTTCCGAGAACTAATAGCGGCGTTGACCGACTCTAATAATTTGTCATTGATCTGTCGCATTCGCGACCGTACGCTGCCTTGGAGTTGCTCTCACAAGGGGTTGGAGCGGACCAAAGCTTCCTGGACCTGTGTCATTCCCGGCCGAGCGGCCGAAGGCCGCGAGGGGAAGGGAACCCACGCCCCCGCCGCTTCCACAACCCCGCCGCTTTCTGGACCCCCTTCCCGAGGCTCGCCTTGCGAGCCTCGCCGGTGGTGACACGGTGGTGTGGTCGGACAGGTGTCATTCCCGGCCGAGCGGCCGAAGGCCGCGAGGGGAAGGGAACCCACGCCCCGCCGCTTCCACAATCCCACCGCTTCCTGGGCCCCCTTCCCGAGGCTCGCCTTGCGAGCCTCGCCGGGGGTGACACCACCCATGACGCGCTCTGCGCGCGATCGGGGGATAGCGGTTGGTGCGCCGCTCCCTGGTTGGAACCGTCAAGCTCAAGGGCGGGGTACTAAATCGCCGTGCCCCGGCACGACTTCACCGGCTTGATAGGCCTCATAGCCCTGCTCTATCCAATATTGGTTTTCAGGATCGTTACCCCATGGGCCCGACTTGTTCCCTCCTCCTTTCAGGTTCTCCGCCCCGGAACCTAGGAGCGCAGTATCGAGACTGACACCCGCGGCCGCGACGACAAGACCGTAGTTGAAATTACCGAAGGCGGCTAAATCTTTGTCGAACTTCACTCCATTCCGTGCGGCAACGCGCTGGTAGTCCATTGCCCCGCCTCGGGAGAAATTTCCGAAAAGCGTTTTTGACTTCGTCCAAAAAGAGTTGCCCCTCAACTTCTCGCCGGCTTTCGCGTTGTCGGCCAACGATACGTTGCTCGGCTTTGGAAGCGGTTTGCCGGTTTTAGGGTCTATTATGACCCGACCGTTGGGGAGGATGGTTGGAACCAGTTGGTTTTGATTCTGACCATTCTGATTACCTTCAACATATCGAACATGCATTTGGCTTTTGACTTCATCCCAGTCAATGCCATTGGTAGCCTGCTTCCAGGCTTCAATGGGATCTTTTTCAGTGCCGATATTGAGACCCGAGACAGGCCCGATCTCGTGGCCATCGCTATCGCGATAGCTCGTGGGATTGTTGCCCGCATAGGCATAGAGGTTCAAGCTTTGGGGATTTCCAAGCTTCGCATAAGGGACGAAAGCCGGGCTTGCCGACCAATCCGGGGTGAGGAAGC
>JAFBAM010000294.1 GCA_019247755.1 Sphingomonas sp. | reverse complement strand
CGACTATCCAGTCGAATGGCGATCGCGATGATTATCATCAGCGGCACGACAATCGGCAGCATCACTAAAGCAAAGGCGAAGTCGGCGGCACTCTTAAGGTAGAAATAGCCCTGCGCCGGGACGAGCGAACCAAAGCTGTTCTCCGACAACTGATGAATCTCGACACGGCCCGTTAATGATTCCGATAACTGCTTGACCTGGTAGACGATTCTCCCAGCCAGTGCGGCGTCGGCAAGGAACGCCTCCCATTCCGCCGGCAGCTCGGCTCCGAAGTCCGCAACGATGCCGTTGCACGACCGAGTGTCGTGAAGGTCCGGCCGCTCAAGGACGTGCCAATCGACGCCCTGAATCTTGACGATACTGTCGGCGGCCCCATAGGGCACGACGGCAATGCGCCGCCGCAAGCGCCGCTCTGCGAAGATGTAGAGCACGTACAGCCAGGCGACGTGAAGGATGAAGCCCCCGGCAAGCCCCCAACGGTCGTAGGGAAAACGCGTCAGGACGAACCAAACCAAAACCAGTCCATGTCCGGTGAGCGCCGCCGGAAGGATCACCAGGCTTCGACGGATACCGGGATAAGTCTCGATCGACAGGCGAGTCCAGAAGGCGATCACGACGGCGACGGCATTGGCGCTCAGCGCGTTGACCGTTGCCGGTTCGTCGAACAGGTCCGTTCTTAGAAAGACCCGGATTGCGTAGGGCACGAAAGCGCCGAGAAGGAGCGCGCCGGCGAATTGGACGCGCTTCCGCACGAGGATCGATGCCGATGCGGCACGGACGTGATCGTGCTTCATTAATGGCCCTTATAACCAGGCAATCCCGTTCGGATACGCTTCCGTAAGTTAGGGAAAAAGAGCGCTAGGATGCGGGTCGGCCGCGACCTACCCCGTAGTAGCGCAGCCCCGCTTCCCCGGCCTCAGCGGGATCGTAGACGTTGCGGAGGTCGACGAGCACCTTTCCGCGCAGGATTTCAGCGATCTTTTCCAGATCGAGAGCGCGGAATTCGTCCCACTCGGTGACGATGACCAGCGCATCCGCATCGGCCGCGGCCTCTTCGGCACTGTTCGCGAACTCGATCCTTGTGAAGATCTTCTCGGCCTGTTCGCGCGCCACGGGGTCAAAGGCACTCACCTTGGCGCCGCGCTCGACCAGCGCATTCACGATGGGGATCGAGGGGGCGTCCCGCATGTCGTCCGTATTCGGTTTGAAGGCCAGGCCGAGGACCGCGATCTTCTTGCCCGAAACATCGCCGCCGAGCGCGCGGGCGACACGCTCGACCATCGAATTCTTGCGGTCGTCGTTGACCGCAACGGTCGTGCGAACGATCCGCTGATCGACGCCGGCCTTCTCAGCAGTCTGGAGCAAAGCGAGCGTGTCTTTCGGAAAGCAGCTGCCGCCATAACCCGGCCCCGCATGGAGAAACTTCGGTCCGATACGGTTGTCCAGGCCGATGCCCCTGGCGACGTCCTGGACGTCCGCGTCGACCGCCTCGCAGAGATCCGCGATCTCGTTGATGAAGCTTATCTTCACGGCCAGGAAGGCGTTCGCAGCATACTTCGTTAGCTCGGCGGTGCGGCGACCGGTAATCAGGATCGGCGCGCGATTGAGGAACAGGGGGCGGTAGATTTCGCGCAGCACGTCCTGTGCGCGGTCGTCGTCAGCGCCGACCACAATCCGATCGGGATGCTTGAAGTCTGCGATCGCCGCGCCTTCACGCAGGAATTCGGGATTCGACGCCACAGAGACGTCGGTCACACCCTCCTCCCGAAGGATCTTCTCGATTTGGTCGCCGGTCCCGACCGGAACGGTTGATTTCGTGACAACCACGGTGCCCGGCTTGATCACCTTGGCGAGCTCCCGCACCGCATCGAACACGAATGTCAGGTCGGCATGGCCATCGCCCCGTCGAGCCGGCGTGCCAACGGCGATGAACACTGCCTCGGCGTTCTCGACGGCTGACGGAAGATCCGTCGTGAAAGTTAGGCGCCCGCGCTGGGCATTGGCCTTGACCAGCGCCTCTAGGCCGGGCTCCCAGATCGGCATGACCCCCTCGTTGAGCCCGTCGATCTTCGCCTTGTCCTTGTCGACGCAAGTGACGCGATGGCCGAAGTCCGCAAAGCACGCCCCCGAGACAAGCCCGACATAACCTGTGCCGATCATCGCGATACGCATTCGACGCTCCTGAAACCTGTTGTTCGAGGCATTAGCCGCCGGAAGCGACGATGAACAAGCCGTTCAGCCGAGGGCCTCGATTTCGCCCAGAAGTTCCTATATTGGCGCCACCCTTCCGATGAATGTCACGTCTCTCCCCAAGCCCCCGCGCGTCGGGCTGGTTTCACTCGGCTGTCCCAAGAACCTGGTCGACAGCGAGCGGATCATGACCAAGCTGCGCTCTGACGGGTACGACATGTCTCCCGACTATGCGGGGGCGGACGTCGTGCTGGTCAACACCTGCGGCTTCCTTGATTCCGCCAAGGAAGAAAGCCTCGAGGCGATCGGCGAGGCGATCGCCGAGAACGGCCGCGTCGTTGTCACCGGCTGCTTCGGGAAGGAAGCCGACGTCATCCGCGAGCGCTTCCCAGACGTTCTCGCGATCACCGGAGCCCATGAGTACGAGCAGGTGGTCGGGGCGGTTCACGAAGCCGCGCCGATACCTGCCAATGCCTTTCTGAACCTTGTTCCGGAAGGCGGGCTCAAGCTCACGCCGCGTCACTACAGCTATTTGAAGATCTCCGAGGGCTGCAACCACCGCTGCGCCTTCTGCATAATTCCGCACCTGCGCGGCGACCTCGTCAGCCGCCGCCCGGACGCCGTTTTGCGCGAAGCAGAGAAGCTGATCGCCGCCGGCACGAAGGAGTTGCTGGTCATCAGCCAGGACACCTCCGCTTACGGCGTCGACATCCGGCATCAGCCGCGTCCGTGGAAAGGCGGAGAAGTCCGCGCTCACATGACGGACCTGTCGCGCGAGCTTGGCAAGCTCGGCGCGTGGGTCCGCCTCCATTACGTCTACCCCTATCCACACGTGAACGACGTCATCCCACTGATGGCGGAAGGTCTCATTCTCCCTTATCTCGACATCCCGTTCCAGCACGCGAGCCCCAAGGTGCTCCGCGCGAT
>JAFBAM010000226.1 GCA_019247755.1 Sphingomonas sp. | reverse complement strand
CCAGCTTACCAACGACGGGATTGTTGACCTGGAAGCGGGAGCGATACCAGTCCGCTCGACGCCTCACGCGCTCGGCAACGGAGGCCACTAGCGCTTCTTTCGACCGAGCACTTGGCGGCTCTCGTGAACGACGGCCCAAGTGCCGGCGACAAGCACGAACAGCCACCACGCAAAACCGAGAATGAAGTTCAAGCGGGGCGACTCGGCTTGAGCATTGCCTGAAGCCGTTGATCATTGGCCTGTTTCGCTAATTCACGCTCGGCCTTCGACCGCCTGAGCAGCCACGCAAACATAAGATAGCCTCCTGTGCCAAGCCGTTTAACGGACAGATAACCGGCAGGCAACGGTTGGCATTATGGTCTCCGTTGAGGTGAGACGGTACCCTCGCTACATGCGGCTTGCCATGACGAAGATGTTCAAGATCGCGCTCCCCGACGGCTCGGTGAAGGGGATGCCCGAGGGATCGACGCCGTCCGACGTCGCCGCGGCGATCGGGCCGGGCCTGGCGAAGGCCGCGCTTGCCGCCAAAGTGGACGGTGAGGTCCGCGACATCATGCGCCCTTTCGAGGGCGACGCGAAGCTTGCCCTGATCACTTCACGAGACGAGAAGGACGCGCTCGAGCTCGTCCGCCACGACTTTGCGCACATCCTGGCCGAGGCCGTTCAGAACCTCTTCCCCGGCACGCAGATCACGTTCGGTCCGGCCACCGAAGACGGTTTTTACTACGACTTCGCGCCGACGCCTGAACGCGGTCCCTTCACCGAAGAGGACTTGCCGGCAATCGAGGAAGAAATGCGGCGCGTCATTGCAGCCGACAAGCCGCTTGTGCGCGAGGTCTGGGACCGCGCCCGTGTCCGCCAGTTCTTCCTCGACCATGGCGAGACCTTCAAGGCCGAATGGGTGATGGAGCTTCCCGAGGGCGAGCCGATCACCATGTACAAGACCGGGCATGGCGAGGCCGATTGGATCGACCTCTGCCGTGGCCCGCACCTGGCCTCGACGGGAAAGCTCGACCCGCAGGCGTTCAAGCTGACGCGTGTCTCGGGTGCCTACTGGCGCGGCGATCCCAAGAACCCGATGCTTTCGCGCATCTACGGGACGGCCTGGCTCAACAAGAAACAACTCGACGCTTACCTCGTCCGGCTCGAGGAAGCGGCCAAGCGCGACCATCGCAAGATTGGGCAGGAGATGGACCTCTTCCACCTCCAGGCCGAAGCACACGGCAGCGTATTCTGGCACCCCAACGGCTTCGTCATCTACCGCGCGCTGGAAGCCTACATGCGCCGTCGCATCGACGAGGCTGGCTACCAGGAGATCAAGACCCCGCAGCTGATGGACGCGAGGCAGTGGGAGAAGAGCGGCCACTGGGGCAAGTATCGCGAGAACATGTTCGTCGTGCCGGACGAGATCCCGCACGCGCCGGAGGACGGCGAGGAGGACGACCGGCCCATCCTGTCAGGCGACGCCGACCTGATGGCGCTGAAGCCGATGAACTGCCCGGGCCACATCCTGGTCTTCAAGCAGGGCATCACGAGCTACAAGGAACTGCCGATCCGCTTCTACGAGAACGGCAGCTGCCATCGGAACGAGCCGCATGGCGCTCTCCACGGGCTGATGCGCGTCCGCCAGTTCACGCAGGACGACGCGCACATCTTCTGCCGCGAGGACCAGATCGTCGACGAGGCGCGCGCGTTCTGCGAGCTCGCTGACCGGGTCTATAAGGACCTCGGCTTTTCGGATTATTCGGTGAAGCTCGCGCTGCGCCCCGACAAACGCTTCGGCAGCGACGAAGACTGGGACAAGGCCGAGGCCGAACTCCGAGAGGCGGTCGTCGCCGCAGGCATGGCCAACGAGGAATTCGGTTGGGAGGAACTCCCGGGCGAGGGCGCTTTCTATGCGCCGAAGCTCGAATGGCACTTGCGCGACGCGATCGGCCGCACTTGGCAGGTCGGCACGCTTCAGTCGGATCGCGTCCTGCCCGAGCGGCTCGACGCGACCTACGTCGGCGAGGACGGGCAGAAGCATCGTCCGATGATGTTCCACCGCGCGATCTTCGGTTCGTATGAGCGGTTCATTGGCATGCTGATCGAGCATTATGCCGGCAAGTTCCCGCTCTGGCTGGCGCCGGTGCAGGCGGTCGTCGCGACAATCGTGTCGGACGCCGACCGTTACGCGGAAGAAGTCGCGGCCAAGCTATCGGCAGCCGGCATCCGCGTGCAGACCGACCTTCGCAACGAGAAGATCAACTACAAGGTGCGCGAGCACAGCCTCGCCAAGGTTCCGCTGCTGCTGGTCGTCGGCAAGCGCGAGGCCGAGGAGGGCACGGTTGCGCTTCGACGGCTCGGCAGCGAGGAGCACCAGAAGATGATGAGCCTAGCTGAAGCCGTCGCGATGATAACAAGCGAGGCCATTCCGCCCGACCTCCGCTGACGCGACTCCGCCACAGGTCGCGGCAAAAATGACTCACTTTTGCTCGCCCGGACTTTCCTTCCGAGTTTTGAGTGCCTAACTCGCACGCTCAGCAACAACCACAACGGAGTCTTCGCTATACCACCGCCCTATCCGCGCCGAGGAATGGCGCCCCCGCCGCCGATGAGCGGCCCCCGCTACAACGAGTTCATCCAGTCCCAGAAGGTCAGGGTGATCGACGAAAACGGCGAAAACCTGGGCGTGATGTTTACGCGCGAAGCTTTTGAGCAGGCGCAGGAAGTCGGGCTCGACCTGGTCGAGATTTCTCCCAACGCGGACCCGCCCGTTGCGAAATTCCTCGATATCGGCCGCTACAAGTACGAAGCGCAGAAGAAGGCTGCCGAGCAGCGCAAGAAGCAGAAGACGCAGGAGATCAAGGAGATCAAGATGCGTCCGAACATCGACGACCACGACTATGACACCAAGATGAAGAAGGTGTTCGAGTTCCTGGAGGAAGGTGACAAGGTGAAGGTCACCATGCGCTTTCGTGGCCGTGAGATGGCGCATGGCGAGCTTGGCATGGCCGTCCTGCGGCGCGTCCAGGAACAGACCGGTGAGGTCGCCAAGGTCGAGGCGCATCCGCGCATGGAAGGCCGTCAGATGCTGATGGTGCTCGCGCCGAAATAGGGTCGCGGCCCTATTTACACTCGTGTTGCCAAATTGCTTCAGCCGAGCGCCTTTGTGGATGCACGGCTGTTGCGGCGCTTCCCTTTGAACCGCGTTCGGGTCTAGCTTCACCCCCTGACCGGGCTTCTTTCGCCCGAGGGGGAGAAAACGCATGATCCGCAAGTCCGCCTTGCTGGTGTCGACGGGCTTTTTTGCCATCGCGACTCCGGCTTTCGCCCAGACCTCGGTTTCCAACACCGACACCGACAAGCAGGCCGCGCAGCCGACACCTGGCGCGACTGAAGGCGCGGCGACTCAAGATCAGGCGCGTGACCAGCAGCCTGTCGCCACCGGCGACATCGTCATCACCGCCACGCGCCGTAACCAGGCGCTGTCCGACGTGCCGATGGCCGTCAGCGCGGTGACCGCTGAAAACCTCCGCAACACCGGCGCGACCGACATCCGCCAGCTCAACCAGGTCGCTCCTTCGCTGCTCGTTTCTTCGACCTCGTCCGAAGGTGGTGCGGCAGTGGCCCGCATCCGCGGCGTAGGCACGGTCGGCGACAATCCCGGCCTCGAAGGCTCAGTCGGCCTCTTCGTGGACGGCGTTTATCGTTCGCGGGCAGGTGTCGGCCTGACCGAACTCGGGCCGCTCGATCGCATCGAGGTTCTGCGTGGCCCGCAGGGCACCCTATTCGGCCGCAACACCTCGGCCGGCCTCATATCGATCATCACTGCCAAGCCACGATTCACGACCGAGGTCCATGGCCAGGTCGATGTCGGCAATTACAACTTCCGTCGCTTCGAAGCCGGCGTGAACGTGCCGTTCAGCGACACGGTCGCCGGCCGCATCGACGGTGTCTGGGTCAAGCGCGACGGCTTCCTGAAGGATGTCGTTTCTGGCCGCCGGATCAATAACCGCGATCGCTGGCTGCTCCGTGGCCAGCTGCTGTTCCAGCCGAGCGACAATCTCTCGGTCCGCATTATCGGCGACTACTCGCACCGCGACGAGGAATGCTGCGGTGCGACCTACCTGCCGGCGCAGGATTTCACCGCCGGCGGTCCGCAGGCCTCGACAATTGCCGGCATTGAGCGGGCACTTGGCGGGATCATCAACGATGATACCTTCCACCGCGTCACCGCAATTACGCCTGGCCGAGACTATTCCTCGAAGGTGAAGGACGGCGGTCTCTCGGGCGAAATCGTTTACGACTTTGGCGGCGCCGAGCTGACGTCGATCACAGCCTACCGCTACAATAAATATACCCGCGGGCAGGACGCCGACTTCAACAACCTCGACATCCTCTACCGGCCGAGCGACGGCGGCGCGTTCAACCGCTTCCGCACCTTCACGCAGGAGCTGCGGCTTCAGGGTAACGCCTTCGGCAACAAGCTCGACTGGCTCGTCGGCGGCTATTACGCGAACGAGAAGCTCGCGGTCGACGACAACCTGACCTACGGCAACGACTATGCCCGCTACGGCAACTGCCTCGTCGCCGCGAACTTCGCGGGGGCCGCGCCGACGATCCTTGCGCCGGGCGCCTCACCGACCTGCTTCAACACGCCCGTGGCAACGGGCGTCCGCTCCGCGCTGGTCGCACAGTACAATGCTGCTCTCGCTGCCAGCCAGTTCACGACCGCGGCAAACCTCGGCAGCCAGATCACGACGCTCGGCGCCTTCGCCGGGCTTAACAACACTGCACTGGCGCCAGGTATTCCGTCCGTGAACTTCAGCGCGGCACCATTTGGAACGAGCGGATTCACAAACCTTGCGATCGCGCTCGGCGGCGCAGGCTTCGTCGGTTCGACGCTCAACGGGAAGGCGCTCGACGATTCCTACCGTCAGACGAGCAACAATTTCGCGCTGTTCACCCACAATATTTTCTCGATCACCGACCAGCTGAAGCTGACCGTCGGTGCCCGGTGGACGCACGAAAAGAAGACCTTGAGTGCTGACCTCAGCGACAACAATGTGCTCTGCACCCTGTTCTCGGGCGGCGGCCTCCAGCAATTGCCGTGCGTGATCCCTAGCGCTCCTGGCGGCACCTTCGCGATCGACGATTCGCGCAGCGAGTCGAAGGTCTCGGGCACCGCGGTGCTCAGCTACAAGCCGACCGACAGGCTGCTGACCTACGCAAGCTATTCGCGCGGCTACAAGGCCGGTGGCTTCAACCTCGACCGCTCCGCTCTGTGGCGGGCGCAGGCGATTCCCACGACCGTCCCGGCGACTCCGGGAACCACGGTGCTCGGTAATCCGCCTTTGTCGGGTAGCGGCGCGATTTGCGTCAGCGCTGCTCAGACGGGATGCCAGGGAATCGTCGCATCCGGCGCGGACCTGCAGTTCAAGCCCGAGATCAACGACGCGTTCGAGGTCGGCTTCAAGTACAATGGCCCGGGCATCGACGTTAACCTGGCGCTGTTCCACCAGGTCTTCCGGGACTTCCAGCTGAACACGTTCAATGGTCTCAACTTCTTCGTCGAGACCCTGAATGCATGCAGTGACGACCTGAATGGGGCCGATGTCGACAACAATCCTCGTTCGGGCGCCTGCACGGGCCACAAGAAGGCCGGCGTTCGGAGCCAGGGCTTCGAGCTTGAAGCGTTCACCCATCCGATGCGGGACCTGTCGGTCAATGGCGGCATCACTATGGCCGACACCAAGTATCGGAAGAACTTGATCGGCTCGGATGGCCGAGCGCTGAACAACGCTTTGTTCCAGCTTCCGGGACGCCGTATCTCCAATGCCCCGAAGTGGACGATCACCGGCTCGGTCGCCTGGACGCCGCGCTTGTGGACCGAAGGCCTGCGCGGCCTCGTCTATTTGGACACGCGTTACATGAGCAAGTTCAACACTGGCTCTGATCTCGATATCGAGAAGACCCAGAAGGGCTTCACGGTGTTCAACGGTCGTGTCGGGGTTACTGGTCATGACGGCGCTTGGGCCCTGGAGGTCTGGGGTCAGAACCTGTTCAACAGGCACTTCGTCCAGGTGGCGTTCGACGCCCCTGTTCAGGGCAGTGGTACGACGCGCGCGGTGCAGTCGAGCTTCATCTCACGTTCGACCCAGCTTTACGGTGCGTTCCTGGGCGAGCCGCGGACGTTCGGCCTGACCTTCCGCGCCAAGCTTGGCTTTGCGCATGCCGCACCGCCGCCGCCACCTCCTCCTCCGCCGCCACCGCCGCCGCCACCCGCGACGCAGACATGCCCGGACGGGTCGGTGATCGAAGCGACGGCGACCTGCCCGGCTCCGCCGCCTCCGCCTCCGCCGCCACCACCGGCGCCTGAGCGCGGCTGACAAGCATTTTGAGTTTGAATAAGGCCCCGCCCTCGCCGGTGGGGCCTTTCGTTTAGGCGGCCTGGGCCTTTGAAGGTTCTCGCGCCGCAGCCGTCAGGGCGGATCGGAGCGCGTCGGCATCTTCGGCCGTCAGCTTCTTCCCGTCTGCCCGGGTCAAATAGAAGACGTCGACGGCGCGCTCGCCATAGGTGGCGATGTGCGCCGAGTGGAGGTCGTGTCCCTGATCGTGGATGGCCGCGGCCAGCGCAGCGAGCAGCGCGGGCCGATCGCGCGCATTCACCTCGACCACC
>JAFBAM010000169.1 GCA_019247755.1 Sphingomonas sp. | reverse complement strand
TTCCCGAAGGAATCGCGGAACGGCGCGTTCCAGCTGCTCGCAAGCGGCGACGCCGACGACGGCGCGCTGACGATCAATGCCGACGCAAAGATCCTCGGGGCGACGGTGAAGGCTGGAGAGTCGATTGCGATCGACGCCGACCCCTCGCGGCATCTCTATCTCGTCCCGAGCGGGCGGGTCCGGGTGAACGGCGTTGAGGCGAACGCTCGCGACGGCATCGCCATCACCGGCGAGAGCAAGGTCGAGATCGCCGCCGAGGACGATAGCGAGTTGGTGCTGGTCGACGCCCGGTAGGGCCGGGTTCCGGCTCTGTTCATCCGCCAAGTGCTTGAAATGGCGGCACGCGGCGGGCATGGGCTCGCCTTCGCCGCGGGGGAGTGATCCGGCGAATCACATGACGAGCGGGAGTCGATGAGGGCGGTTTTGCGCTGGTGGGCTATTTTGTTGGCGGGCGGGCTTTGGCTCGTGCCCGCCGCTGCGCTTGCCCAGCAAACGCCGCCCGCGACGACCAACACGCCGGCCACGGACGCAATCGGCCCAAGCGAGCTCAAGAATTTCAGCCTTCCCGGCACGAAGGCCCCGGCCGAGGCGCCGCCGGCGACCGCCCCGGCGGCGACGCCCGCTCCTCGGACCCAGCAGCCGGTTGCTTCAGCACCTCAGCCGCAACCGGCGCGCCGCACCCCCATGGAGCGGCCTGTCGCCCAGGCTCCAGCGCCGATCAGCGCGCCGCCACCGCAAACTCAGGCACCGGCCGCCGTGCAGACGTCCGCGCCTCCGCCAATCGCGACCGTCACGCCCATGCCGCCGCAGGTCGAAGCGCCCACTGCGGCCAGCCCTGCGCCGATCAACTCGACGATCGCCCCGGAGCGCGGGATCTCGTTCCTGCCTTGGCTGATCGCCGCATTGGCGCTGGCTGGCGCGGTGCTGTTCTTCTTGTGGCAGCGCCGGCCGCGTGAGGTGCTCGCCGACGGTTCACAGATCGACCTGTTCGTTGCGCCCGAGCCAGAACAAGTCCCGGCGCCTGCACCGCCTCCCCGCGCCGAGCCAGCGCACCCACCAGTCCCGGCACCGGCTCCGGAGCCGCCGCAGCCCAAGGCGCCCGTTGGAATCGTCTCCTCGCGGCTTCGCCCGTCGCTCGAAATCGGCGTCCAGCCGCTTCGCTGTGTCGTCGACGACAGCCAGGTGAGAATTGAGTTCGAGCTCGACCTGTTCAACGCGGGCTCGGCACCCGCGCGTGCCGTCCTCGCCGAAGCCACCCTGTTCAATCCCGGCGCGACGCAGGAGCAGGAGCTCTCCGCCTTCTTCTCGAACCCGGTCGGCGCTGGAAACCGGCTGGACGCGATCCCGCCGTTGAAGCGTATTACGCTCACCAGCCAGGTGGTCGCGCCGCGTACCGCAATCCAAGAATATGAACTTGCCGGCCGCAAGTCGTTTGTCCCGGTGATCGCCTTCAACGCGCTATACGAATGGAGCGGCGGCAAAGGGCAGACATCGGCCGCCTATCTGGTCGGCCGCGAGACCTCTGGCGACAAGCTTGGGCCGGTTCGCCTCGACCAAGGCGCGCGAGAAGTCACAAAGCTCGGTGCGCGTCCGTTGCCGACTGCTCTGAGGACCTAGAGAACGGCCGAATTATAGCTGTGCCAGGCGAGCACGGCGGCAGCGCCGCGGTATGGCCGCCACGCTTCGGCGAGCGCACGGAGCTGCTTCTCGCTCGGCTTTTCGTCGAGGCCCATAAGGCGGCCCAGCTCGACCATGACCGCGAGGTCGCCGGCCGGGAATACGTCCGCCCGGCCCTCGGCGAAGAGGAGGTAGATTTCAGCCGACCAGCGGCCAATGCCCTTGATCTTGGTGAGAAGCGCAATCGCCTCTTCGTCATCCTCCGGCAACTTTTCGAGATCGAGCTCGCCGGACAGGACCAGCTCGGCGAGGCTCCGGATATATCCCGACTTCTGCCGCGACATGCCGGCAGCGCGGAGATCCTCGTCGCTTGCAGCGAGCAGCTTCTTGAGGTCCGGCGGCGATCCGAACGCCGCCTCGAGCTTGGCCCACATCGATCGCGCCGCAGCGACGCTGACCTGCTGCCCGACGATGGTCCGCAGCAGCGTCTGGGCACCCCGGTCGCTGACCCGCGGCTCCGGCATGCCGTGCTTCTTCAGCACGCCAGCGAACGCTGGCTCCCGGCTGGCCAGCGCTTCGACATGGTCTTTGATGCTCTTCTTGGATCGGACCATCAGGCAATGCTCGCTGCATAGAGTGCGACCGCGGCCGCATTGGAGACGTTGAGGCTTTCGACCAAGTCCGAAATGGGCAGCCGAGCCAGTGCATCGCAATGTTCCCGGGTGTTGGGCCGCATGCCCGGCCCCTCGGCGCCCAACACCAGCGCAACCCGCTTCGGGCCGAGCGCGTCCTTGAGGTCCGTTGGAGCATCGCCAGCAAGGCCAATCCGCCAGAAGCCCGCTTCGCCGATCTCGTCGAGCGCACGGGCCAGATTGACGACGCGAACCCATGGAACGCGCTCGAGCGCGCCGCACGAGGCCTTTGCCAGCGCTCCGCTTTCCGGCGGCGAGTGGCGGTCCTGGGTGACGATTCCGATCGCCCCGAAAGCTGCAGCCGAACGCAGGATTGCGCCGACGTTGTGTGGGTCAGTGACCTGGTCCAGGACAAGTAGGACCGCTCGCTCCGGAGCCTGAGTCAGGATATCGTCGAGCCATATCTCCTCAAGTGGCTCGACCTCGATCACCACCCCCTGATGCGGCGCGTCGTGAGGCACGAGCCGGCCGAGGTCGGGCGCCTCGGCAAGCGTTACCGAAACGTCCTTTGGGAACTGCATGAAGCCGGCGACCTCACGGGTCGTCCAGGCTCGAAGGACCTTGCGTTCAGGATTGTCGAGTGCTGCCGCGACCGCGTGTTTGCCCCACAGGCGCGGACGGTTCGGCGTACCGTGAGACTGATGGGATTTCTTGCGGCGCGACATGTGTCGACCGCTTAGCGGCACCGACGCCGCAGTCCAACTAGGCGGGCGTCACTGGCCTCGGTTCGCGGTGACGTTGGCAGTGGCGCCATACTGCGACAGCAAGGATCAGCAGGATCGGATAGCTCCAGAAGCGCAGGGCGGCCGCATAGGCCAGCGGGAGGAGATCCGAGT
>JAFBAM010000089.1 GCA_019247755.1 Sphingomonas sp. | reverse complement strand
CGAAATCCAGACCCAGGTCGCCGAGCATTACCGCATCCGTAAGGCCGAGATGACATCGGCGCGCCGCGCTCGCGAGGTCGCCCGCCCACGTCAGGTGGCGATGTACCTGTCGAAGCAGCTGACTCCCAAGTCGCTGCCCGACATCGGCCGTCGGTTCGGCGGGCGGGATCACACCACGGTGATCCACGCGGTTCGCCAGATTGAGAAGCTCCGCGCCAGCGATGCCGAGCTCGATGCCGATATCCGCCTGCTGACTCGCCAGCTCGAAGGCTAGTCTAACAATATAGCAAAAGGCCCGCCGGATCGCTCCCGCGGGCCCTGCTCGATTGCCGCGTGTTCCCTTACGACCGAGGCTGAGGCCGGGTCGGGATAGTGATCTTTACCGTCTCGCCGCTGCGTCCGGGGAAACCCGTGAACATCGCATCGACGAGGCTCGGGATTACAACGTCCAACCGGTTCGTTTCGGACCGCGCCTGTGCGCGCCCGTCGAACAACGGCGCGTTCGTGACCGCCTGTCGGATGTGGAGGTCGATTTGGCTATGATATTCGACATAGCTGTCGACGCCGCCACCGTACCAGAGCGGATCGTCCCAGCCCCAGCTATACGCGCCACCGAAACCCCAGCCGAAGCGCGGCCGGTAGAGGCCCCAATACGGACCATAGAAGCCTCCATAAGGATAGCGCGGTCCGTAGAACGGATCACTAGTGTAGCGAACTTGCCCGCGGTCGATGCCATAGCCGAACTGAACGACCATGTTGGCGCTCTTCGGATCCGAGGCCGGCTGATAGCCGCGCGCCTGCAGCTGCTGCGCCACGATGCCCGCATAGCGCTGGAACTCTAAGCCGCCGTTGTTGGCCATGCCGCCAGCAGGGACGACGTAGAACGTCTGACCCTGCGGCGCCGGCATCGCCTGGTAGCGAGACACCGTCGTGTTGATGGATTCGGCGCAAGCCGAGAGAGCGATCGCCGCCGCGCCAATGGCGAGGGCGGCTGAGAATTTACGAATACGCATAGGAACACCCTTCGATCGGGAATTTGTAAAACGTCTCTTAGTGCTACCTTTATAGCATGAAGTGCCGTGAACCCGCGATGAAGCGTGCTGACTGTCGGATAAGCGGCTAGATTCCCAGTCGGGAGGCAGCGTATGTCAGCGCGATCACGCCGGATCCAATCACCAATACATCAAGCAAAACGCTCAGAAGGCCGGCGATGGCGGCGACAATCACCAACGTGCCGTCCCTGTAGATTAGCGCCAGCGCGAAGAGAACGATCGCAGCCGCCGGCGCGATGTGGAATAGCGGGATGGGGATGGCGGCAACGAGCGCCAGCAGGAAACAGGCAGCACCAATCACGCGGGTAGCGACAGCGCCCGTCAATTGCGGCAGCCTTGGCTTGAGAACCCGCTCGATCCGCACTTCGACCCAGCCAAGCTTGTCGATCAGCCGCTGAAGCTCCCGCTTCTTGACCCCCCGCCGGTCGAGCCGGTTGGGGAACCATGGGCTCATCCTGCCGAAGACCATTTGCCCGGATACAATCATCAGTGGCAGCGCGAAGAACACGCTGGTCCCCGGCGGAAGAGGCAGGATGTTGATTGCGCCGAAGATTAGAAGGAGGCCACCCCAAGCGCGCCCATGGAGCTGGGCGGCCAACTCCGTGAAGGTCAGCCGCTCTGGAGCGTGGTCGCCGACGATCTGAGCGAGCCGTTGCGACAGCGGCAACGGGCGTTCCGACGCGGAAGGGGGCCCAGGGGATTTCAAGTCGATCTACGGGACCAGGCCGACCGCAGTTCTGGCCTTGGCGAGAATTGGGGCACCGAGTTCATCGGCTTTCGCGGCGCCTTGTGAAAGAATCCGATCCAGCTCGTCGGGATCGCGGCGAAGTTCGTCGAGGCGGTTGCGGATCGGACGGATCAGTTCGACCAGAACTTCTGCCAAGGCGGGTTTGAACGCACCGAAGCCTTGGCCCGCGAAGTGCGCAAGCACCTGCTGAATGCTCTCGCCGGTCACGGCGCCGTAGATGCCAACCAAATTCTTGGCCTCGGGCCTGCCATCGAGCATGGTTGGATCGTCGGGTAGCGGCTCGGGATCGGTCTTCGCCTTGCGGATCTTCTGCGCGATCGTCTCGTCGCTGTCGGTCAGATGTATCCGGCTCATCTCGGACGGGTCGGTCTTCGACATTTTTGATTTGCCGTCGCGCAGGCTCATGATGCGCGCTGCCGCCCCGCCGCCGATGTAAGGCTCTGGTGGCACGAACAGCTCAACATCGAAGTCGTTGTTGAACTTGATTGCGATGTCTCGCGTCAGCTCAACGTGCTGCTTCTGATCTTCGCCGACCGGAACGTGGGTCGCATTGTAAAGCAGGATGTCAGCGGCCTGCAGCACGGGGTAGGTGAACAGGCCGACTGAAGAACCTTCCTGGTTCTTGCCGGCCTTGTCCTTCCACTGGGTCATGCGGTTCAGCCATCCCATCCTCGCGGTCCCTTGAAGGATCCACGCCAGCTCCGAATGGGCAGGA
>JAFBAM010000251.1 GCA_019247755.1 Sphingomonas sp. | reverse complement strand
GGTCGCCGGGAGACACGAGGATCGCCGACATGTGGCCGTAGCGGGTGGTGATGCCGCGTCCGTGGTCGACTTCGACAAGATTGCCATAGCCGCCGCTGTTCCAGCCCGCGCGAAGGACAGTGCCGTCGGCGGTGGCGTAGATCGGCGTGCCATACGAGCCGGCGAGGTCGATGCCGGGGTGCATTGCCGCGCCGGCGTGGAATGGGTCGGAGCGGACGCCGAAGCCGCTGGTGAATTCGACGTTCAACTTCACGGGCTTGTCGGATGGAACGGCAATGACGCCGTCCTGCAACTGATCGAGCTTCTTCCAGCTGTCGAAGAGGGCCTTGAAGCTGGAATTTGCGGCGCTTTCAAACGGGCCGCCGACACCTTGGGTGCCGACGCGCGCCGGGCTGATGCCAAGCCGCTTCAGTTCCGCCGCGGTAACCTGGTAGCGGACATCAAGCGCCTTGGCGACGAGCGCTGCTTGCGCGAGTTGCTGCTGTTCGACGCGGGCAAGCGGGCCATCCTTGGCGAGGCGGCCACTAGCGACGGCGGCGGCGAGAACCTCGGGATCGATCTTCTGGCCGGCAAGCGCGGCCTCAATGATTGCCTGGCGCTGTTCGATCATGCGAGCGCGCGCTTCAGTCGCAGCGGGAAGGGAGACGCCGGAGGAAAGTGAGCCTGGGCGCGCAACGAGACGAGCGGTGGCGTAGCTGGCCCAGGCTACCAGCCCGAGAAGCATCAAAAAAAACACCGCCTGGAGCGGTGCCGAAATGCGGAATCGGCGAAGCTTGGAACCGTCATGCACGAACAGGTCGCGATCGCGAAAGAGACCTGTCGTTGCGGCCAATACCTGCGTCATTAGTTCCCGCTCCACCAATCGGCGGCGCGCACGAAGGCGCGTTACCGAAGTCCCAAATCTGAAGGAGCTCCCCAGCCCCCAGCCGAAACGCGAATTGCCCTCCCGCGCTTTGGCGTCCCACACACTGCTTTCGGATGGTTAACAAATTCAACCTTCCTTTCGGAAAGGCGGGACGAATCGTCCGCTCAGCACGGTGAATGGAAGGATCAACTGGAACAGGAGAAGTGGCCTGGCGTCCAAATCAGCACGGGGTGCGAGAGAATCGAAGCGAATCTTTCGCGCTGCCTTGCGGGCGCCTCATTCGACCTTACAAGCGGCTCCGGGCCACGCCGTCCCAACGCGGCGCGTGCTCTCTGGAAGGAGAGTTTGAATGACCGAAGCCGTTACGGCCGGCGCCGATACGCGTCAGGCCAAGCCAAGTACCCGCCCCGAACGACCTTATTTCTCGTCAGGCCCGTGCGCGAAGCCGCCGGGCTGGTCTCCTCAGGTCTTGGATGTTTCGGCGCTAGGGCGCTCGCATCGCGGGGCCATGGGCAAGGCAAAACTGCAGGAGGCTATCGAGCGGACGCAAGCGCTGCTGCGCCTCCCGGCTGGCTACAGGCTCGGCATCGTGCCCGCGTCCGACACCGGGGCGATGGAGATGGCGATTTGGTCGCTGCTCGGGCCTCGCCCCGTAACGATGCTCGCATGGGAGAGCTTTGGTCAGGGCTGGGTCACGGACGTTGCAAAGCAGCTAAGGCTCGACGCCGAGATTCGCACTGCCGATTACGGCCAGATTTGCGATTTCAGCGAGATCGATCCGGGGAACGACATCGTCTTCACCTGGAATGGCACGACCAGTGGCGTCCGCGTTCCCGACGCGGAATGGATTGCCGAGGATCGTAGCGGCCTCACAATTTGCGATGCCACCTCCGCTGCCTTTGCACAGGATATTGATTGGTCCAAGATCGATGTCGGCACTTTCAGCTGGCAAAAGGCGCTGGGTGGCGAAGCCGCGCACGGCATGCTGGTGCTCAGTCCACGCGCAGTCGAACGGTTGGAGCACGAACCGGCACCTCGGCCATTGCCCAAGATCTTTCGGCTGACCAAAAGCGGCAAGCTCATCGATGGCGTTTTCCGCGGAGAGACGATCAACACCCCGTCGATGCTCTGCGTGGCCGACTGGTTGTTCGCGCTCGACTGGGCCGAACGGATCGGGGGGATCGAGGCGCTCATTGCTCGCGCGAATGCGAATGCGGCCGCGCTCGACCGCTGGGTCCAGAAGGCCGGATGGATAGAGCATCTCACTCCCGATCCTGCGATTCGCTCGAACACCTCGGTCTGCCTGCAGTTCGCCGACCGATCGGACGTCGAGGCAAACAAGGCGCGGCAGAAGTCGATTACCACGCTCCTTGAGCAGGAAAATGCGGCCTGCGACATTGGCGCCTATCGCGACGCCCCGCCCGGGCTGAGGATTTGGTGCGGAGCGACGGTTGATGTTGCTGATGTCGCGGCGCTCGGGCCCTGGCTCGACTGGGCGTGGGAGGCCACGCGATGAGCGATCCCGTGAAAGTGCTCATTGCGGACAAGATGGACCCGCGTGCGGCCGCGATCTTCCGAGATCGCGGTATATCTGTTGACGAGGGGCCGGGCCTGACGCCCGACGAGCTCCAGGCGATTATTGGCAATTATGACGGAGTTGCCGTCCGCAGCTCAACCAGGATAACCGCCGCGGCGATGGATGCGGGCTTGCCGCGCCTTCAGGTCATCGGCCGCGCCGGCATTGGCGTGGACACGATCGACGTGCCGGCCGCATCAGCGCGCGGAATCGTGGTCATGAACACGCCGTTCGGCAATTCGATCACGACTGCCGAACATGCGATCGCCATGCTGTTCGCGCTCGCCCGTGAAATCCCGGACGCGAACCAATCTACTCAGTCCGGGAAGTGGGAGAAGAACCGCTTCATGGGCGTCGAGCTGTCCGGCAAGACGCTCGGGTTGATCGGCTGCGGGAACATCGGCTCAATCGTCGCGGACCGGGCCCACGGCCTGAAGATGAGGGTCGTTGCCTACGATCCATTTCTGTCGCCGGATCGAGCGCTCGAACTGGGCGTCGACAAGGTCGAGCTGGACGAACTGCTTGCCCGCGCAGATTTCATTACGTTGCACACGCCGCTGACCGATCAGACTCGCGGTATCCTCAGCCGGGAAGCACTCGCGAAAACGAAAAAGGGGGTGCGGATCGTCAATTGCGCGCGCGGCGGGTTGATTGACGAAGGCGCTCTGAAGGAAGCGCTCGACAACGGACATGTCGCGGGCGCGGCGCTCGACGTCTTTGCCGAGGAGCCGGCGAAGGAAAACCCGCTCTTCGGTACGCCCGGCCTGATCTGCACGCCGCACCTCGGTGCCTCGACGACCGAGGCGCAGGTAAACGTCGCGATCCAGATCGCCGAGCAGATGAGCGACTACCTCTTGCTCGGCGGCATCACGAATGCGGTCAACGTCCCGTCGCTAAGCGCGGAAGAAGCACCCCGATTGAAGCCGTACATGGGCCTGGCGGAGAAGCTTGGCCGCTTGGTCGGCCAGATTGCCGGGACTGAAATCCGTTCGATCGACGTCGAAGTGGAGGGCGCTGCGGCCGAGCTTAACATTAAGCCGATCACCGGAGCGGTGCTCGCGGGCGTGATGCGAACCTGGTCCGACACGGTCAACATGGTCAATGCGCCCTACCTTGCGAAGGAACGCGGCATTGCTGTGCGCGAGATCCGCAACGAGGGCGAAGGCGACTATCACACGCTTGTCGCGGTGACAGTCGGGACCGAGCACGGGCCGAGGCGTGTGGAGGGAACCCTCTTCGGAAATCGAGCGCCGCGGCTGGTAAGCATATTCGGCGTTCCGATCGAGGCCGAACTTGCGGGTCAAATGATCTACATCGTCAATAACGACCAGCCGGGTTTCATCGGTGCTCTTGGCACCAAGCTAGGCGAGAACAGCATCAATATCGCCACCTTCGGCCTCGGCCGGCGCAAGGAAGGCGGGGAGGCGGTTGCACTGGTCGCCGTCGACGATCCAATAACGCGCGATCTCGCCGGTCAGCTCGGCCAGCTTCCGAGCGTGCGGGAAGTTGTCCCACTGAGTTTCTAGGACGCGAAAAGGGCGCTCCAAGGGTTAACCAAGGAGCGCCCTCGGTTCGCCGCCTGCGTGCGGGCGGCTGCTCATTAGTGCTGTTACTTCGTCTTGTTCTTCATCGCGTCCGCGGTGTTGTCTGCCGCGTTCTTCATCGCATCGGACTTGTTGTCCGCGGCGGCCTTCATCGCATCCGACGCGTTGTCGGCATTCGCCGTCATCTGATCGGCGGCATTGTCGACGTTCGCTTCCATCTGGTCGGCAGCGTTGTCAGCATTCGCTTCATAATTGTCGGCGGCCTGCTGCTGTGGGCTCTTGTTGCAGGCTGCAAGCGAACCAAGGCCGATCGCGATGGCAAGGATGGTGGTCGTTTTCATGGGCTACTTTCCCCTATTGTTATAGTCGCGCCCGCGCATGGGCGCGTCGCGGAACTGCAATACGCGCAAACGGCACTTTCCGTTCCGCAACGCGAACGATGTAATGTTGTTCGCGTTGCGGCCTAGACGCCCTCGCCCCTACCCCCTAGAGCCGCGCGGGCTGCACAGCAGGAAGCTTAAACCGTGGGAAACGTGACCGTCATCGGCGCCCAGTGGGGCGACGAAGGCAAGGGCAAGATTGTCGACTGGCTGGCAAGTCGTGCCGACATGGTCGTGCGGTTCCAGGGGGGCCATAACGCCGGCCACACGCTTGTCGTCGGCAACCAGACCTACAAGCTATCGCTGCTTCCGAGCGGGATCGTGCGCGGCACGCCGTCAGTCATCGGCAATGGCGTGGTGCTCGACCCCTGGGCGCTCAAAGCCGAGGTCGAGCGAATCCGCCAGCAGGGCGTCCAAGTCACGCCCGAGGTGCTTCGGATCGCGGAAACCTGCCCGCTGATCCTACCGATCCACCGCGACCTAGATGGCCTCCGCGAGGATGCGTCCGGTGCGGGGAAGATCGGCACGACCCGGCGCGGCATCGGTCCCGCTTATGAGGACAAAGTTGGCCGCCGCGCGATCCGTGTCTGCGACCTCGCGCATCTTGATGAGCTCGATCCGCTGCTTGATCGACTTTGCGCGCATCACGACGCGCTGCGCGCCGGTTTCGGTGAACCGCCAGTCGATCGTCAGCGACTTCGCAACGATCTCGCTGAGATCACCGATTTCGTGCTGCCCTTCGCCGGACCGGTCTGGCGCGACCTGGATGGGGCGCGGCTGCGCGGACGCCGCATTCTGTTCGAAGGCGCGCAGGGCGTACTGCTCGACGTTGATCACGGCACCTATCCGTTCGTCACTTCGTCCAACACGGTCGCGGGAACGACGGGATCGGGCAGCGGCATGGGGCCCGGTGCGGCCGGTTTCGTCCTTGGCATCGTCAAGGCATACACGACCCGCGTTGGCTCGGGCCCCTTCCCGACCGAGCAGGACAATGAGATCGGGCAGAAGCTTGGCGAGCGGGGGCATGAATTTGGCACGGTCACCGGAAGAAAGCGCAGGTGTGGCTGGTTCGATGCCGTCTTAGTGCGGCAGGCAGTTGCGGTCAGCGGAGTCACGGGGGTCGCGCTGACCAAATTGGACGTGTTGGATGGGTTCGAGACGGTAAAAATCTGCACCGGTTACAAGATCGACGGCCGCGAATTCGATTATCTGCCGCCGCATGCCGCTGACCAGGCGCGGGTCGAGCCGATTTACGAGGAGATCGAGGGCTGGCCGGGATCGACGCACGGTGCGCGCAGCTGGGCCGACCTCCCCGCCGGGGCGATCAAATATGTCCGCCGCGTCGAGGAATTGATCCGCTGCCCGGTGGCGCTGGTGAGCACATCGCCGCAGCGCGACGACACGATCCTCGTGAGAGACCCGTTCGCCGGCTAGACGGTCGCGATGTCGGGCGCGTCCTCCGCCTTCATGCCGACGACATTATAGCCCGCATCGACATGGTGGATTTCGCCGGTGACGCCCCCCGACAAGTCGCTGAGCAGGTATAGACCCGCCCCGCCGACGTCTTCGATGGTCACGTTGCGCCGTAGCGGCGAGTTATATTCGTTCCACTTCATGATGTAGCGGAAG
>JAFBAM010000140.1 GCA_019247755.1 Sphingomonas sp. | reverse complement strand
TCGATGGCCTAGCGGCGGCGCGAGAATTCTTCGCCGGTTGCCTCTCCGAATTTGATGAGCGCCGCGAAACCCTTTGGGTGGCCCACCTGGACGAACAGGCACGCTGCCTCCATGTTTCGTACCACGAGGGCGATGAAACGGGCGCAGAGTTCCCGATCCGGCAAATCGTGAGTGACGCCCTGCACCACCGCAGCGCCGGCATCGTGCTGGCACACAATCATCCAAGCGGCGATCCGCATCCTAGCGAAACCGATTGTAGGGTGACCCGCCGCCTCGCGACCGCGGCAGAGGCGCTGGACTGCACCGTCCTGGACCATCTGGTGTTCGGCGGAAGCGATTGCTCCAGCTTGAGGCAGCTCGGCTACCTTTAGGCCTTGCAGGCCTGGATCTTCTCCGGATCCGGCCTTGGACCGGCGATGCGGAATGACATTAGGTAGACGTCGCCGCCGCTAAGCACGCTGAACTTCACCGGCTGTAGGCCGAGGGCGGCAAATTCGCATTTAAGCTCGGCAGGCGGCATTCCGTGTTGCCGGACTGGCCGGTTGGAATCGACCACGACGACCAAGCCGTTCGGCTTCACGCCTTCGCGCATGTGCCAGAGGAAGGCGTAGGGGCTCGTCACCTCGTGGTACATGTGAACCAGGAACACGCGGTCGAACGATGCCGACGGCAGCATCGGATTGTCCGCAGTGCCAAGCTTCACGGCCACATTATCCAACCGCTCGCGCTGGACCCGGTCGCTGAGTTCGTCGCGAACATCAGGGATGATGTCCTCTGCCAACACTCGCCCCTTCGATCCGACTACTCGGGCCAGACGAACGGTGTAATAGCCCTCGCCCGCGCCAACGTCGGCGACGGACATGCCGGGCTTCACCTCGGCGAGCTGCATCACCTCCTCCGCCTCCCCGGCGCGGTCGCGCGCGTCCTCGGTGGAAAAAGTCCCGCCGACGATCGGAGCAACGTCGCGGTGCGCGATCGGAAAGCGCGGCTCGCTCGGCTGCGCGCGGCAGCCCGCGAGGACCAGGCAGGCGACCGCGGCCGCCTTATTCCACATCCTCGACCTCGACCGTCTCGCCGGTCACGCGCTGAGAAAGGGCCGCGGCCATGAAGCGATCGAGATCGCCGTCCAGCACGTCGCTCGGCGAGGTCGACGTGACGCCAGTGCGAAGGTCCTTCACCAGTTGGTACGGCTGCAACACATACGAGCGGATCTGATGGCCCCACCCGATGTCGGTCTTCGCGGCATTGGCGGCATTGGCCTCGGCCTCACGTTTCTGCAGTTCGGCTTCGTAAAGGCGCGCCTTCAGTTGCTTGAAGGCGGATGCGCGATTCTTGTGCTGGGAGCGCTCGTTCTGGCAGGCGACAACGATTCCGGTTGGGATGTGCGTAATCCGCACTGCGCTGTCGGTCGTGTTGACGTGCTGTCCGCCCGCTCCTGATGCGCGATAAGTATCGATGCGAAGCTCGGATTCGTTGATCTGGATGTCGATATCGTCGTCGACCTCCGGATAGACCCAGACGCTTGAGAAGCTCGTGTGGCGGCGAGCGTTCGCGTCATAGGGGCTGATCCGAACCAGCCGGTGGACGCCGCTCTCGACCTTCAGATTGCCGTAAGCGTTCTCGCCCTTCACCAGGATGGTCGCGGACTTAATGCCGGCCTGCTCACCGGAATGGTGATCCATCATCTCGACCTTGAATTTGTGACGTTCGCCCCACCGCGAGTACATGCGAAGGAGCATCTCAGCCCAATCCTGGCTCTCGGTGCCTCCTGCCCCGGCATTGATCTCGACATAGGCGCTGTTGGCGTCGGCTTCGCCTGCGAGAAGCGCCGCAACCTTGTCCCGGTCGGCGCGCTCGGCGAGTGCGGCTAAGCTTCGGATTCCGTCCTCAACCAGCTCCGCGTCGCCTTCGCTCTCCGCGAGCTCGATCAGCTCTGACGTATCTGCAAGCTCGCGCTCCAGCGTCTGCGTAGCGCTGATGGCCTCTTCGAGCCGGCGGCGTTCGCGCATCACATCCTGCGCCGCCTTAGGGTCGTCCCAAAGCGCCGGATCCTCGACCTTAGCGTTCAGCTCATCGAGCCGCTTCAGCGCGCGATCCCAATCGAGGAACCGGCGCAACAGCGCAGTCGCGGCATTGATCTGGTCGATATGGGCCTGCGCTTCGGCGCGCATGGTCAGGCTCTCTTCAAAACGTGGTTGGCTTGGCGTTCCTATTCAGAACGAGTTCTTGATTGGCAAGCCACTGGCATCGAGCTGCTGCTCTCGTCCGGTCGACTGACCGTCCTCGTCCTGCTGCTTCTGCAGTTGCGCCTGCTGCCACGCCTGGAGCGCCTGTTGCCGTTGCGCTTCATTGTAGGGGTCGCCGATCGCGCTCCTGAAGCTGCGTTGCTCCTCGGTCTGCGGCTGGAAGGCCTCCCAGATCACACTGGACGTCGGGTCCTCGGTGGTCGGGAACACTCCGAAGACCGGTTTGCCGCTAGCGCGGTCGATACGGACCCAGCGGATACCAGGGGGCGCGACAAATGGCACTTTGGGCTGGTTCTTGAGCGCGGTCTGCGCCCATTCTTTCCAGATCGGCGCCGAGATGCGGCCTCCCTGGGCATAGCCTCCAAGCGACCGGGGCGTGTCGTAACCGAGATAGACACCAGCAACGATATCGGGCGTCCCGCCAACGAACCAGACGTTGGTCGGTCCGTTGGTCGTCCCGGTCTTGCCGAACAGCGGACGGTTGAGATCGCGAAGCACGGTCGCGGTGCCGCGCTGGATGACGCCTTCCATGACGTGCACCATCTGGAACGCGGCCATCGGATCTAGGAGCTGCTTGGTCCGGCTCGGCGGGCGCGGCATGGCGCCGCCATCCCAGTCGGCCCCGTTGCAATTGCCCATGACGGCGCAGCGATTGTCGGTGCGGTAGATCACCTTACCGTTGCGGTCTTCGACATAGTCGATCGTTGTCGGCTTCACGGAGCGGCCCTGGTTGGCGAGGATCGCATAGGCATTCGTAAGCCGGAGGACCGTCGTCTCGCCCGCGCCCAGCGCGAACGACAGGTAATTGCCATAGTCGCCGACACCGAGCCTGCGCGCCGTATCGGTGATCTTGGGCATGCCGACGGTCGATGCCGCCCGCACCGTCATCAGGTTGCGCGACTGCTCCACGCCCCAGCGCAAGGTATGCGGTCCGGCCGACCGCCGGTCGAAGTTCACGAAGCACTTCTGGCCTAGGCCCGCGCCCTGCCACACGCAGAAGGGCGCATCGAGCTCGATTGTGGCCGGTGTGAAGCCGTTCATCAGGGCGGTGACGTAAACGATCGGCTTGAACGCCGAGCCCGGCTGGCGAAGTGCCTGCGTGGCGCGATTATAGGGCGAACCCAGCACATCGAAGCCGCCCTGCATGGCCATGATGCGGCCGGTGTGGACCTCTTCGGCAAGCATCCCGCCGGAAACTTCGGGTACCGAGCGCAGCGCATAACTGTTCCCGGCGACCTGCTTGACGATGATCACCATGCCGGGCGCGAGGGAATCGAACGCGCGTCCGCCTACACCGCGCTTGGGCATCGCCGCGTCGGATGCCGAGACAATCCCTGTCCTGCCGTTGGCGAATCCGATCGTCGCCTGGGAGTCGCCCGTTTGCAGGACCACCGCCTTCAGCCAGTCAGGATAGCCGGTTCCGACAGGCGTCCGATCCAGCTCGCCGGACCAGTCGCCACTGACATCGACCTTCAGCTTCGTGTCGATCCAACCGCGCCCGCCATCGAAGCGGGTCAGGCCATCGCGGAGCGCCTGCGCTGCCGCGTCCTGCATCACTGGGTCCATGGAGCTGCGAACCCACAAGCCCCCAGCGTAGAGACTATTGGGCCCATCCTTGGCCTGCTCGCCAAAGCGGTCCTTCAGCTCACGCCGGACTTC
>JAFBAM010000136.1 GCA_019247755.1 Sphingomonas sp. | reverse complement strand
CCGGTAACCATCTTTGTGAGGCCAATGCTCGTGGATGGAAGGTGTGGACATCCCTCCGGGCATTGAAGCGGCAATCCGCCGCTCAAGAATGACTCGCGAGAAGCTGCGGGCAACACGGCGTCGCAGGGCCGTGGCCGTCGCCGCTCTATGCCTTGCAACTGCTGCGCCTTTGTCCTTGTCTTTCGCAGATTTCCGAACCGGCGACGTGCTGGAGGCGGCTGTTTCCAAAGCCCAGAGCCTCGCCGACATGCTCGGCAAGCGCTCGCCCGGTGAACGGACCGCGGCCGAGCTGACCAAGACCAAGCACGCGCGTGCGCTCGCGAAGACTCGGATGGCGCCCAAGCCAGCGCCGCCCGAAACGGCGCTTGCCAAGATTCTCCTGGCTCCGCCGGAACCGCTTCCGGTCGAAGTTGCCGCAGCGGCGCCGTCGATCATCAAGGCGCCGCAGCCGCTCGTCTCGATGCTCGTTCCACCGGGCGGAGGCTCGGTCATCATTCCGCCGGGTGGGGGTGACGTGATCATTCCGCCGGGCGGTGGCCCCGGTGGCACACCGCCGGGCGATACGCCGCCTCCGGGGGGCACGCCACCGACGGATCAACCTCCGCCACCGACGGATCAACCTCCGCCGCCGACGGATCAACCTCCGCCGCCAACGGACCAGCCTCCGCCACCGACGGACCAGCCTCCGCCTCCGACGGATCAGCCTCCGCCACCGCCGACGCCGCCGGTGCCGGAGCCAGCGACCTGGGCGATGATGCTGGTGGGGTTCGGGCTGATCGGCTGGCGCATTCGCCAAGCATCGCAGGCAAGCGCGCCGCACGCCCAGCGCTCCGCGGCCTGATCTCTCACATCTATAATTGAAGCGCCGGCCTCAGCCGACGATCAGCACTTCGTCGTTCACGCTCGCCGCGTTGAACAGCTTGGCGGCAAAGGCTTCCGGCACGCCGATGCAGCCGTGGGTCGCATAGCCCCAGCGGACGTTGCTCGCGTGAATCGAGACACCGTCGCCGGTCAGGCGCAGCGTGTAGGGCATCGGCGCGTCGTAGGTCGCCGAGCGATGATCCTTCAGCTTGGCGAGGATCGGGAATTTGCCGGTCGGCGTCGGCACGCTGTCGGCGCCGTAAAGGATCACCGCCGTCCCGATCTCCTCGCCGCCGCGAAATACCGACAGCATTTGCGACTTCAGGTCGACGCGGATCCAGGTTGGTCCGGCCGGCACGCCCCGCTCGTCCCAGCGGAAATCGCCATATTGCATGCGACCTGGGACATTCAGGATCGACTTCACCGGCCGGTCGATCGATCCCGCGGCATAAGCCTGGCGGAGCGCTTCATCCGACACTGGAATGCGGTTTAAGGGTGCCGGCACCGTCTTCGGTGCGGACGCCTTGATCGGAGTAGGCTGCCGGGCGACCGACCAGGCCGCCGCAGCTGTCCCGCCGAGCAGGAAGAAAGAGAGTGCGCAGGCAAGTCGCGCGCGGCGCACTCGCCGGTTGGCTTTACGCGACGCAGCCATCGGCCTTGCCGACGAAGCAAACGCCCGCGCGGCCATTGGCCGACCAGCGGACTTCCGCGTCGATCGCACCGCGCTTGATGATCCTGAGCTCGACGAGCTCGCCTTGCTTGAACTTGTCGTCCGAGCGGATCTGGCAGCCCTCGTAGGAGAGATCAGAAAGCTCGACGTCCGAATCTCGGCCCTTGCCCAGCGCGAACCCGCGCAGGTGGACCGCGTGCCGTTCAGGCCGCCTCACGAACGTTTTGGCCGTCGTCATTAGCCGTTCCCTTGCCCCAAGGATTGGTTGACGAGTCGCTTACCATTGCCCGTCGGCGTCGGCTGCCCGACAGACTCGGATGTCCCAAAAGCGAACGGAGATGTTGGTTGCTAGAGGCGGATCCGGCCGTCCACGCGGTCGGCCTTGTTGACGTCGACCATCGCCAGCATCGCCAGCCAGCGGCGCGCGCGGCCCGGCTCAAAGCCAAGCTCCACATTCCTGTCCGCCGGCTCCCCGTACGTCCCGAAGATGCGGTCCCACACCGGCATGTCGCCGAAGTTGCGCGCATGCACGTCGCGTTCGTGATGAAGCATGTGTGCTTCGGGACGCTGGATTATCCAGCCGGTCCAGGCTGGCGTCCTGACGTTCCAATGTTGGTAGAGAGCGGCGCAGAAGCCCCAGAGGCCCGCCCACGCCGCCGCATGGGCGGTCGAGTTGGTCAGGCCGGCCGCAAGCAGTCCCGTCAGCACTCCCTGAACGATCGAATCGACCGGATGAAAGATCATCGCTGACGAGATATCGACCCGTGCAACTCCATGATGGAGCTGGTGCCCGGCCCGCCACAGCACATCGAAATAGTGCATGATGCGATGCGCCCAGTAACCGAAGAAGGTGGTCATCACCCACACCGGGATCGCAGCCCAGTTCCCCCACGAATTGAGGTCGACGATCGCCATCGGCGGCAGCAGCGGCACGATCAGCAGCGGAGCGCCGACGTAGACGATCAAAGTCCCGGCGAAGCAGGCCAGGCCGATCAGCCGCCAGTGCCTGATTTCCGGCATCTGCCGCCCCGATGGGATCAGCGCCTCGATGCCCAGGAAGATCAGGAAGCTCGCGGGCAGCGCGAGCAGCATTGCCGTATCAAAATCCATCGCCACCCCCGTCGCGATCAGGCGCTCAGCTTAGCGCATTCGCCCGGAGTCGGCTAACCCAACCGCTCGAATTTGACCTGCCGATTGGTGACGTCGACGCTGGCGAGCTTGACCGTGATGTCGTCGCCGGGGCTCAGGCCAGCGCCGTCGACGCGCGCGATGACGGCAGGATCGCACAGCTGGATTCGCGCTCCACGCTCGTCGATGTCGGTGACGACTGCGTTGAAAGCCGTGCCTTCGCGGCCGTCCAGCATCACCGCTTCGGCAAGGTCGAGCACGGCACGGTCGATCTGTCCGGATTTGTCTTCGGCGCGCGCCATTGCCGCCGGTAGGTTGTGGAACGCTGCACTCAGATCGCCCGGAATGTCCTGGCCGTTGGCGATCCTGACCGTTGCCTCGATCACAAAGCGATCGGCGAGCCGCCGCAGCGGCGCCGTCGCGTGCGCGTAGGTCGCTCCCATCGCCTCGTGCCACGGCACGACGCCCGGCTGGTAAGGAGCATAGGATGCTCGCGGTCCCGCCCGCCGGACGGCAGTTTGAAACGCGGCGTGCTTCGGATTGGTCCGGTCGAGGCCGCGCGCGAACTGCTCGAGCGTCTCGTTCTTCGGCCAGACCAACCCCAATGCTTTGGCCGAATGGCGGAGCCGCCTGACGGCGCGCTCGTCAGGCTCCGGCATGACCCGGAACAGGCCGGTTTTGTGCGCCAGCAAGGCATCGGCAATCGCCAGGTTCGCGGCCAATGACAAAGCCGCATTGTCCACCTCGGACTGCAGCTGCGGCCGGAAGGCGAGGGTGAAGCCCCCACTCGGGTCGATCGTCACTTCCTGCTCGGGAGCGTCCACGCGCGCCGCGCCGCGCGCATCTTCCGCATGGCTGATCCGCCGCGAGAGTTCGTCGAAGCCGTCGGGCAAGTCGGCTGCCGTGACCGTCTCGTAGGCCAGCTTGGCGCGTGACCGGATCAGCGCGCGCGTCGCGCCATCGAGCACCGACTTGCCATCGGGATCGATCCGCACCGCAAATACGACCGCCGGTCGGTCGACGTTCGGCAACAGGCTCGCCGCGTCCTCGCACAGCCGCGTCGGGTAGAGGCTGGCCTTGCCGTCGGGGAGATAGATCGTCTCGCCGCGCTGCCATGCTTCGACGTCGAGTGGGTCGTTCGCGCCGACGAACCAACCCACGTCGGCGATCGCATAATAGAGCATGAGGTCCGCGCCGGCCCGCTCGATCGCGAACGCCTGGTCAAGGTCTGTCGATTGTGCGGGATCCAGCGTGACGAACGGCCTGTCCGTCCAGTCCGTATGATCGGTGACCGGCTTGGCAGCGGCCTGCTCGGCGGCTGCAGCCACTGCGGCGGGGAAGCCCGCCGGCACTTGGAACTGCGCGCGGATATCCGCGAGGCCCCGCGACAGCGCGCCTGGCCGGTCGATCAGGCTTTTCATTGGCGGATGCTGCCAATTGGCCACCCCGTCCGCAATGGTCACCCCGAAAATGACGATAGACCGGCTGCGACCGATTGAAGGCTAGCGAGCGTTAAGGGTCATGGCGGGAGACCAGAACCAGCAAACGGTGAGAATGAACGCAATGAACGCAGCGGACACAACCAAACGCATACTC
>JAFBAM010000087.1 GCA_019247755.1 Sphingomonas sp. | reverse complement strand
CCGCAGATCGCCCCGACCAGGCGAAAGCCATCGCCGCTGTCGTGCTGGTACACGCTCTCCTGGCCTTCATCATCCTCTCTGGACTGAGAGGTGGAGTGATCCGCAGCGCGGTCGAGAGCCTGACTACTATCGACATCCGCCAGCCGCCGCCTCCGCCACCGCCCGTTCCACCTCCGCCGAAGCCTGCCCCGAAACCGCAGGCAACGAAGAAGCCGGAAGGTGCGGTCGGCAAGAAGTCCGAGCCCACACCAGTCGTTGCGCCTCAGCCAAAGCTTCCAGTCCAGTCGCCGATCCCGGCCGCAAAGGTTGCGGGCACCGGTGCCGCGGCCAATTCAGGTGCTGGCGTTTCCGGCAACGGCACCGGCGCAGGGGGCACTGGAAACGGGTCCGGAGGCGGCGGCAACTTCGCCGGTTTCACGCCTGCCCGCCGCATCTCCAAAATCCCCGATCGCGAGTATCGCGCGCTCGCGGCGACCGGACTTCGCAGCGGCAGCGTCGGCGTCACCATCCGCGTCAACCCGGATGGGAACGTCTCGAACTGCCGCATTGCGCGCTCAAGCGGCGACGGCTCGGTCGACGCGCTGATGTGCGACCTGACCCTGCGCTACATCCGCTTCGACCCAGCCCGCGACCCTTACGGACGACCGGTGGCGCAGGACATCACTTTCTTCCCGAATTGGTGGCGGCCCTAGGGTCTAACGAGTTCCGGTCGTGGCGACGCCGTCCTGAGCGGCGCTACTGGTTGTGGCAAGCCGCGTCGCGTCACGCCCGTAGACGTCGTCGTAAAAAGCGATCGACGATCCCTCCGGCAGAGCCGTGAGATAGGTGATGTAGACGGGGACAAGGCTCGGCATCGGCACGCGCTGCTCGGTCCCGGCAACCTCCCAATCGAGGTCGTAGCCGAACAACCATCGACCAAGCCGCGCGGCATCTTCCAGCCTGACGCAGCCGCCGCTGTACAGCCTCGACGCCTCGGTGAAGAGCTCGCGCTCAGGATTGTCGTGGAGGTAGACCCCCGCCTCGTTGGGGAACATGAATTTCATGCGGCCCATTGAATTGTGCGGTCCCGGCAACTGGCGGATGCGAACTTCGACCTTGCCGTCGGCGACGCCCTTCCAATCGATCGACTTGGGATCAACGAGTTCGGCGTTCTCATCCCAGTCGGACATGACCTGGTAACCCAGGTCGTCGAGGTAACGCTGCCCACGTTTCACGACGTTGGGCGCGATCCTTTCGGCGGCGAGGTCGGTCGGGACGTACCAATAAGGGTTGAGGCTAGCGAAGCGGATGTAAGCCGTGATCAGTGGCGTCGGATATTTGGGCTTGCCGACGACGACGACCATTGAGTCGACCATCTTGCCGCCCTCGAACATGTAGAGCCGCTGCTGCGCCGCATTGACGAGAACATAGCGCTGCTTGCCAGCCGGAAGCGCACGGGTTCGTTCCAGGTTGAGCGCGATCAGCTGACGTTGATGGTCGTCTGCATATTCATGGTTTGCCAGCGCCTGACGGAGCTCACCGTAATAAGGGTTCATCCAGCCCAGGGTGCGAACATATTCGCTGAGAGACCCGGCCGCGGCCGCATTCAGCAGGGTCACCAGCGGCGACGGCGGCTTCGGCCTGAGTCCGGCGTCGACATACAATATGCCGATATTGGGATCGTGGACGAGGTCGTCGACGTACGAAACGAAAGCATCGGAAAGGGCGCGCTCCGCGCTGTCCTTGGCTTCCGCCTGCTTCTTCGGGTTCTTCTCGGCCAGCGCCTGATCCAGCCCCTGCTGGAGGGCGTCGGCGTGGTATTTGTCGGGATAAAGGCCGTCGAGGTTGGCGCTCCTGAGCAGCGCAATCAGCTGCTGGGGCGCGTCACCCGCGGTTGGCGACAGCCACAGCGGATAATTGTTTCGCGCGCGGTAGAAGTCCGCGATGCTCTGTCCAGATGCAGGCGTCTGGGAGGCGGTAACCGGGGCCCTTTGCTCGGCGGCAACCGGGCTAGGTGCGACGATAGCCATCGCCGCCGCGGCAATCATCAGGCCTCTCAGACAAAAGTGCACCGGCCAGTGGCCGGTGCACTCTTCACGCTTCAAGTTCACGCATTCTCCAATCGGATTCCCGTCAAAGACCCGCTTCGACGGGTCCGAATTAGCCGCGCTCACCGCTACGCGTTGGGGCCGGGGCCGGCATCGGTGCCGGAGCCGGAGCCGCATTGGCCGGCGGTCCGGCATAATATTGCCCGTTGTAGACGTAACCGTCCACCCGGCCATCGTTGTCGCGATCGGCCCAGACCGCACCGGCAAGACCGCCGACCGCAGCGCCGATCACCGCGCCCTGGAGGATGCTGACGCCCGGAATGACCGCGCCGGCAGCTGCGCCAAGCGCCGCGCCGCCAAGAGCACCAGTCGCCGCGCCGGCTAGGACGCTGTGGGTACCCGGATCATAGCCCTGCGGCGTGCCGGCATAATATTGGCCGTTGTAGGTATAGCCGTCGACGTAGCCGTCATTGTTGGTGTCGGTCCACACCGCGCCGGCGAGGCCGCCGATCGCCGCGCCAACCGCAGCGCCCTCAATCACGCTGACGCCCGGAACAACGGCGCCAACCGCAGCGCCGCCCGCCGCGCCAATCGCGGCGTCCTGCGCGACACGCGGATTGTTGGCGCAAGCGCCGAGGGCCGCAGTGCTGGCAAGCGTAATTGCTAGGATTGATCTACGCATCGCTCTTTCTCCCGTTCTATTGAGCTGCTCTAACATGCGCACGCCGCCGCTTCCGCCCGCGACGGTACATGTTACAACCGCTGCAACGACGAGGGAGGCTCATCGTTCCGCACGCGCGACAAAGCAAGTGCGGCAAAACCCTGATCTGTTGTTAAATAACTGTTTAACCTGCTGAAACTCTTCCGGGAACCTGTGGCGTATGAAGGCAACGATTTTTCACAATCCCAAGTGCGGCACATCCCGCAAGACGCTCGAAATCCTCCGCGATGCCGGATGCGACGTGTGGATCCACGAATATCTCAAGAATCCCCCAAGCCGCGATGACCTCGTGCGGCTTTACGCTCGCGCCGGGATAACCCCCCGCGAGGGACTTCGCGCCAAGGAAGCGCTAGCTGAGGACTTGGGTCTGACTCGACCTGAGGTGAGCGATGACGAAATCCTCGACGCCATGGTCCGTCACCCCATCCTCATCAACCGGCCAATCGTGGAGACCTCAAAAGGGGTGCGCCTTTGCCGTCCGCAGGACACGGTGCGCGAGATTCTGTAGTCTGGCGGCATGAGTCGCCTGGATCCGCGCCTCCTCCTTCAGGGCTATGCGACCGGCATCTTTCCGATGGCCGACAGCCGCGACGCATCGGAGCTGTTCTGGGTGGAGCCGCGCAACCGCGCAATCATCCCCCTTGAGCGCTTCCACCTCGCGCGATCGCTCAGGCGCACGCTTCGGTCCGGAAAGTTCGACGTCACACGGGACCAGGCCTTTCAGGCCGTCATTACCGCCTGCGCGGACCGTGAGGAGACCTGGATCAACGACGAGCTTGAGCGGGCGATGCTGGCCCTTCACGGCTCTGGACACGCTCATTCGGTCGAGGTCTGGCTCGCCGGTGAGTTAGTCGGAGGCCTCTATGGCGTGAAGCTTGGCCGAGCTTTCTTCGGCGAAAGCATGTTCAGCCGCGAGCGCGACGCTTCGAAGATCGCGCTTGCCTGGTTGGTGGCACGCCTCAGGACCGGTAATTTCACTTTGCTCGATTGCCAGTTCATGACGGAGCACCTCGCTTCGTTGGGGGCAATCAGCGTCCCGCGCGAAACCTACGTCGCGTTATTGTCGGCTGCGTTGGGCGGCGGGGCGGTCGGCGGCTCTGCCGCTGGAGCATTGATCGAGGCGCTCGGCAAATCGCCCGAGGTTCCCCCGGACTTCTTCGCGCTCGACAGGTTGCTCGAGCTCGCCGGGGCAGCTGGCGCCGCAGGCCCAGCCGGATACGTCATTTCGCAGCTTTTGGGCCAAACGTCATAGATCGGGTGCTCAACGACATTTAGCGACGGTGATTCTTTGTAGAGCCAGCCAGAGAAGATTCGGTTCCAGCGTTTATCCGGCTGTTGCACGTCGACCTGGACGAAGGCACCCGTCAATTTCTCGGGCTCCCATGGAGCGGTCGTCTCACAAGCACGTAACCGCACGATCACGTCCTTCCAGCGGGCCGACTGGCCGGGGTGAAGGGCGATGTCCTGGACAATCCCGTTACGCTTGTTGAGGATCCCGAGCACGGCGACGCGCTGTGCCATAGGCGTGACGCCGCCCTCGCCGTTGGCGGTCGACGCCGCCTGCTTCGCGGCAGGCAGTGGGGCATTGGCTTCCGGCTTGCCCTTGCCGCACCCGGCGAGCGCAAGCGCGATCATCAGCGGTGCGGCAGGCGAACGCACGCTTATTCTGGAATCCAGGGCTCGTAATCGCCGGTCGAGGCTGGACGCAGCTTGCCGGAGCCCAGCGCTCCGTCGGGACGGAACGCTTCCATCGTGCCGGTAAGATTGCCCGTCGGCTTCTGCTGGAACTTGCGGACCGGTGGCAGCGCCTTGTCCGGTAGTTCGTCGATCGTTCCCTTGAGCCACATTTGCCAGGCTGGCGGCACCAGGCTTCCGTCATTCGCGCCGCTATAGATCACCCAGCGGCGGTGCGGCCGCTTCTTGTCCTGATAATAAACGTTGCCCGACTCGTCGCGGCCAACCTCACCGCCAAACCGGCGTGTAGTGAGCCACGTCCCCCACGTATCGCCGTTCCACCAGGTGAATGTCTTGGACCAGAAACCCATGGCCGAGCGCCTTAGCGCCGCCGCTCCTTTCGAAGCAAGCTAGCGCGTCCACTCCACGATATCGCCTTCACGGATCCCCAGCTCGGCCGCGCGTCCGCTCCTGATCTCCAACACCGCGGCAATCGGCTCGCCAGAGGGCAAAGGCGTCAGGTCCATCGCCTCCGCCTTGGTGATACGCACGATCGTACCGTCGCTGCGGATGTAGGCGATGTCGAGCGGGATGAGCGTGTTCTTCATCCAGAACGCGACTTCCTGAGGCGGATCGTAGGGGAAAATCATCCCGCGATCGCCGGGAAGCGACTGGACGAACATCAGGCCTTTTTCCTGCTGCTCGGGGGTTGCCGCGACGTCCACCTTGAAAGTGTGGACACCGTTCTTCGATTTGATGGTCAGCGGCACTTGGCGAAGTCCCGTTTGTGGCGCGCGAACGTCGACGCCGACATTATTATCTATCGGAGCATTCTGGGCGGGCGCCTGGGGGCTGCAGGCAAGCAGAACGGCGACCGCGCCTATTCCTCCGGCGCGTCGAAGTCGCGCAGCTCGATTGCGGTAAGGCCTTTGGAGCTTGGAGCGATCCGGGCTTCCAGCATCTGTCCCGGCTGCAGCTCGGGCAGATGCGATGTCC